>NZ_SMKJ01000106.1:0-19849 GCF_004348615.1 Micromonospora sp. KC207 | reverse complement strand
GGACAGCATGGCGAGGCTCCCGGTCGGGGCTTCGAGTCTTGGTCGACAGCTGTCCTACCTGGAGCCTCGCACCCATCGATCACCGGGCCTGCCACACCCACCCCGAGCTGCAAGATCAGCTTGGAAAAGGCTCGTTGGATTTAGCCGTCTCGAAGGATCGCGCGGTGGCCGTCTCTCATCTACGCAACACGCCCATCACGGGCAAGTCGCACACCACTTCCGTGGACGCAGCCAGCGGTTCCGGTGGGGGTCGTTGCTTCTGGCATGGGACTCGGGCTATCAACGGGCTGCCGACCTTCGGCGCAGGTACGCGACAGTAGCTGCGTGGGACCCCGCCCGCTGTCACTCAACCTGACGGGACTGTACGTTGGTGGGCCGGTGGTGCGGTCGTCTTGTGGCGGTGTTACCGCCCTCGTTGTCCCATACCGCGTACGGGTCGGTGCCCGTTGTCGGCGACGGTGGCGCGGTTCCGGCGGTGAGCATGTCGGGTGCGCGCATGGTATTGGTCGGGTCGGCTGCGGTGGTCATCGCCTGCTCTGCCGCCGTAGCTGTGCTGTCCGGTGGCACGACGAGCAGGTCGAGTTGGTCTCCGCTAACGTTGGTGGCGATCAACAAGGCGGTGTCCAGCGAGGCGAACCAGCCCACCCGGACCACGTCCGTGCCGACTGCGATTTGGCGGAAGCGGCTGTCCCAGACGCCGTTGGTGAGTATCACGTTTCGGATCCGCCCGTAGCGCTCGGACAGGGCCAGGACGAGCCCGGGGAGTTCGGCCACCGGGTCCCAGGAGCGGGGCCACCACCCGCCGTCCAGGATCGCCCGGCTGGCTCGGACAGGGGCGAGTAGCAGTCGAGCTTGCGAGGGCGGTGACGACGGGATCATGGTGGCCCGTTGCGCGGCGGTAAGCATGGTCAGCCTTCCTGTGCGCGGGGTGTGGGGCCGGCGTTTGGGCGTCCGACCTGGTGCAGGTGGCGTAGTACCTGCCGGTACGAGGCGAACAGGCCGGTCTCGGCGTAGCTGACGCCGTGCTCGGCGCAGAACCGGCGGATCAGGTGCTGCGAGCGGCGTAGGTTGGGCCGCGGCATGTTCGGGAACAGGTGGTGCTCGATCTGGTAGTTCAGCCCGCCGAGGAGGAAGTCCACCAGCCGGCCGCCGCGGATGTTGCGGGAGGTGAGCACCTGCCGACGCAGGTAGTCCAAGTCGTCGTCGGCAGTCAGCACGGGCATGCCCTTGTGGTTGGGTGCGAACGAGCAACCCATGTAGAGGCCGAACAGCGCCTGGTGAACTGCGATGAACGCGATCGCCTGCCATGGCGGGAGCACTAGGAACACCACGGCCAGGTAGCCCACGGTGTGCACGGCGAACAACGTGATCTCCAATGCCCGGTAGCCGCGGGATCTGACCGTCGGTCCGGCGAGTGCCCGCACGCTGGCAACGTGCAGGTTCAGCCCTTCGAGCAGCAGCAGCGGGAAGAACATGTACGCCTGTAGCCGCCGCCAGAGCCGGACCGCCCTGCTGTGGAGTGGGGCGTGCCGCTCGGTGAAGACCAGCACACCTGGTTCGATGTCGGGATCGCTGCCGACCTCGTTGGGGTGGGCATGGTGACGGTTGTGCTTGTCGATCCACCACCCGTAGCTCAGCCCGACACCCAGGTTGCCCAACGCCACGCCGAGCAGGTAGTTCGCGCGCCGGGTCCGAAAGATCTGCTTGTGGCCGGCGTCGTGGCCGATGAACGCGACCTGGGTGTACAGCACCGCCAACAACGCGGCGATACCCAGTTGCCACCAGGAGGGACCGATCATCACGAACGCCACCCATGCACCGGCGAACGCCAGCACGGTGACTACGATTTTGAATGTGTAGTAGCCCGATCTCCTGTCCAGTAGGCCAGCGTCCTTGACGCGTTTCAGAAGCTTCCCGTAGTCGCTACCGCGCGCCGCGCTGGTAGGCCGGTCGATGACCGAACCGACGGTTGTCATGATCCTTCCTCCCGGTCATCCACTGGTAGCGCAACGGTTGGCACCTAACGCCACCATCCCTTGTCCATATCGGAACGACGTACCCACGATCCCCGTCCCAACACCTGCCCAGTACCCGCTTGCGGTGACGTAGATCAGATGCCTGTTCGACGGCGCCGAGCCGAACGACGACGTGTCCGAACTGCTGACAGCGAGCAAAGGCTGATCAAGCAGGGCACCGGCCAATGGCCGGTGCCCTCTCGCCACGCGAACTGGCGCATTCTCCTCGAGACGGCTGCGGCGCGAGGTGCTCGCCTGCCAGCCCGTCGGTCTCTGGCACACTAACCAGGTGTTCGGGCACGTGGCGGTCAGTTCGCTGGTGAGGCTGGCTCGGCGTGCCGGGTGTTCGGCACGGGCCGGTGCACCGACCTGGTGCAGGTATGGCAGGGCTGACGCTAGGAGGTGATGAGGCTGGTCTGTTCGCGTAGGCGACGCCGATCTCGGCGCGGTACGCCTGGACGATCGGCTGGGTCTTCACAGGTCGGGGGTCGGGCATGCCGGGAAGAGGTGGTGCTCGATCTGGTAGTTCAGGCCGTCCGACGCCGTGTCGGGTCAGCCAGCCGCCGCGGGCATTTGCCGGCGGCGCGATCCACCGCGGTCGTAGTTCCCTTCGCGGGCGGTCGACCCGGTTGCGCTTCCGTTGACTCAGTGGCCGGTCGGTGGGATCAGTGACGCCGGCTTCGCGCGCTTGGCCTTTTTCGCGGCGCGCTTTTCCTTCAGGCTGCTTGCCTGCTTTTTCCGATCTTCCTTGTGGGCGGACTTGCTGGCCATGAAGGTCTCCTCGTGTTCCGGGCACTGTCTGTCGCCCTGGGCGGGTGGGTGTCGGTCAGCTCACCGGGATTCGACCGTGACGTGGTCGGGCCAGGCATCGGGTGCCAAGGCGTCGACGTTGATGCCGAGGGTTCGCAGCAGCGAGGCATTCGTCGCGGTATCGATGAGCGCGGGTAGCTCCTTCTCGATCCAGTCGGCCCTGCCGTGCAGGTCCCGTGATCGTAGCGTCGCCACCACCACGGTCTTCCTGACGCACGTTGCTTTAGTCATGACGCCTTCCTGCCCTTCTTGTGGGTTAGGGCTTCTCGGCGACAAGGACTTCGGTGGTGAGGAACAGCGCGGCGATCGACGCGGCGTTCTGCAGCGCGGATCGTGTGACCTTGGCCGGTTCGACGATTCCAGCCTTGATCATGTCGACATATCCGCCGGTGTTGGCGTTGAGGCCGTGACCCATCGGGAGCGAGTTGACCTTGTTGGCGACGACGCCGCCTTCGAGGCCGGCATTGGTGGCGATCTGCCTGAGCGGTGCGGTTAGCGCGACCCGTACGATGCTCGCGCCGGTGGCTTCGTCGCCGGTCAGGTCGAGCTTGTCGAAGGCGGTGTTCGCGGCGTTGGCCAGCGCCACCCCGCCTCCGGGTAGCAGCCCTTCCTCGATGGCGGCCTTGGCGTTGCGTACGGCGTCCTCGATGCGGTGTTTGCGCTCCTTCAGCTCCACCTCGGTGGCCGCGCCGACCTTGATCACCGCGATGCCGCCGACGAGTTTGGCGAGCCGCTCCTGCAGCTTTTCCCGGTCGTAGTCGGAGTCGCTGTCGCTGATCTCGGTGCGGAGCTGGGCGGCCCGGTCGGCAATCCGCTCGGCGTCGCCGCCGCCGTCCACGATGGTGGTCTCGTCCTTGGTGACCACGATCCTGCGTGCCCGGCCCAACATGTCCAGATCGACGTTGTCCAGGCTCATGCCGACCGTCTCGCTGATGACCTGGCCACCGCTGAGGATGGCGAGGTCGGCCAGCATGGCCTTGCGCCGGTCACCGAACCCGGGCGCCTTGACCGCCACCGATTTGAAGGTGCCGCGGAGGTTGTTGACAACCAGGGTCGCCAGGGCCTGGCCCTCAACGTTGTCGGCGACTATCGCCAGCGGCTTGCCTGTCTGAATGACCTTCTCCAGAATCGGCTGCAGGTCGTTCAGATTCGAGATCCTGGTGTCGACAATGAGCAGGTACGGATCGTCGAGGAATGCCTCCATCCGTTCGGTATCGGTGATGAAGTAGGGCGAGATGTAGCCCTTGTCGAAGCGCATGCCCTCGGTGAGTTCGAGTTCGAGGCCGAAGGTGTTGCTCTCCTCGACGGTGATGACGCCGTCCGTACCGACCTTGTCCATCGCCTCGGCGATCAGTTCGCCGACCACCGGATCGGCGGCGGAGATCGACGCGGTGGCCGCGATCTGTTCCCTCGTCTCGACGTCCCGTGCTTGATGGCCGAGGGCCTCGGTCACGGCGGCGACGGCCTGCTCGATGCCGCGCTTGAGCGCGATCGGGTTCGCTCCGGCGGCGACGTTTCGCAGTCCTTCGTGGACCAGCGCCTGCGCCAGCACGGTCGCCGTCGTGGTGCCGTCGCCAGCGACGTCATCGGTCTTCTTGGCAACCTCCTTGACCAGTTCGGCGCCCAACTTCTCGTACGGGTCGTCAAGCTCGATCTCCTTGGCGATGCTGACCCCGTCGTTGGTGATCGTGGGCACACCCCACCTCGTGTCCAGCACGACGTTGCGGCCCTTCGGGCCCAGCGTCACCTTCACCGTGTCGGCGAGGACGTTCATGCCCCGCTCCAGGCCACGCCGGGCTTCTTCCCCGAAAACGATCAACTTGGCCATCTGCCTGATCCTCACCATCGTCGTGCTCACATACAGCACCTGGTCGGCCGACTTGTGATGACCGCTGCTACGGTCCCCCTCCGGGGTCCATCCCATTCGGTTAGCACTCGCGCGGGGCGAGTGCTAACCCCAGTGGAACACTTGTTCCCCCACAGCGCAAGCTCACCTCCCGCGACATCCACGGCGGCTGGCTAATCGACGCGGCGCTGGGCGGCCTGAACTACCAGACGGTTCTTCGCCCCGGAGCAGCCGGGCCTTCATCTCATCGAGATGGGCGCATTCGTCAGGATGAGAGGTCTGCCCCTGCCGGTAGCGACTGGCTGCGGCCCCCGGCCGCCGTCGGCGCCGCAACGGCAACACCGGCCAGCACTTCTCGTGGCCGTCTTCGCCGCGGCCGTTCCTGTCTCGGTGCGTACAGCGTCGCCGGCCGTGGTCGGCGGTCGGGGGTGGGTATAGTGGCGGCTGGCCTGACTGGTTGAAACCATCAACGCGCGCCGGGCCGAACAAGCGTACGATGAAGGTATCCCGGAATCGACGACATCCCCGCCTTGAGGTGCCAGCCACACCGGCTTCATCCCACGAAAAGATGTCATGTTCAACGATCTCCATCAGACGCCAAGCGCCCCGGTCGACTCGCCCACCGTGGACGGCAGCCGAGGCCCGCGCACGGCGAAGCGAGGCGCGGCGTCCAGGAGTTTTCGAAGGAGCCGACCGTGGTCGAGAAAGTCGAACTGGTCATGCGATTCCATCCGGTGGGCGGTGAAGATGTCTCGGTGCTGACTACCGATTTCAGTGGGCCGGATCAGGCGCTGGAAACGATTGCCAGGGCGCTGGACGAGCGGCGCAGCCTGGTCCTGACCCACGCGAGGTACAACCGCGAGGCGACCGAGAACGCCTTGATCGTCAACCTTGCCAACGTGGTGTCCGTGCGGGTGGCGACAAACGACAGCGAGACCTCGGGCCAGTATCTGTGAGGCTGGTTCGGCGTGTCCGGCATCCGCAGTGTCAGCCGACGGCGACGACACCACGGTACAGCGGGTCCCGCCGGGTCCAGCGTCCGTGTCCGGGCACGTCAATCGTGCCGGCGTCCCGGCTCAGGTCGAAGGTGTGGGACGAGGTCACCCGGAGTCAGTCCGCCAAAGCCGTCCGTATCGACGCGTGTGGCCAGGGCGCGCGCCCAGACCACGAGCCCAGCCATGTCGAGACCATGCGGCGCGTCATTTGCGTACCCTTCGACGCGGTCTGCGGCGCGGCGTAGCAGTCGCACCGCTCCCACGGCATTGCCCCGCTGGGCGTGCGTGAGGCCAACGGCCAGCTGGGCCAGATCACGCCACAGCTCGCGCTCGGGCTCAGGGGCGGCTTTCCATGCGCTCTCCAACACCTCGTGTGCGTGGAAGGCGCGACCCCTGTCTGTCAGGGTGAGTTGAGGCCAACGGTTCATAGCAAGTCCGTTTGGCAGGGCGAGTTCAGGATCGAGAAGCGTTGAGTACTGCTGTTGATGTCGTGGTGACCCAGGATGGGGTCATGAGTCGCAAGAAGGGTCCGCGTTCGGACGGGCCGTGGGCGCGCCGGTCGTTTACGCCGGGGCAGAAGTTGGACCTGTTGGCCGGGTATGAGCAGGCCGTCGCGGCGGGTGAGGGCGGGGCGTTCCTGCGGCGGGAGGGCTTGTACTCGTCGTTGGTGAGCGAGTGGCGGCGGGCTCGTGACGCTGGGCTGTTGCAGGGCAAGCCGGCTGGGGAGACGGTGGGGCGGCCCAGTGCCGAGCAGGCCGAGATCGCCCGGTTGCGGCGGGAGTTGGAGCGTACGCAGGCGAGGCTGGCGCGGACGGAGACGGCGTTGGTGATCATGGGAAAGCGCGTGAGCTCTTGGAGGAAATCTCCAGAAGCGATCCGGACGGTCCGGACGTGTTCGGGCTCGGCAGGCGTTGATGGACGCCTACCGGGCGTTGACCGGTGCGGGGACTACGACGCGGGACGCGGCCCGGCTGACCGGGGTCGCGCGGGCCAGCGCTGTCCGGGACCGGCTGCGGCCGACACCGGCACGACCTGCGCGGCGCCCGCCGGCGAACGCGCTGAGCCCGGCCGAACGCGACCGGGTCCTGCACGTGCTGAACAAATGCGGAGTTCGTCGACGCCGCCCCGGCACAAATTTATGCGGCGTTGCTGGACCAAGGCGTGTACGTCGGGTCGATCGCCACGATGTACCGGATCCTGGGCGAGCACCGGCAGGTGCGTGAGCGTCGCCGGCTGGCCCGGCATCCGGCCCGCAGGCGTCCGAACTGGTCGCTGACGGCCCGCGGCAGGTCTACAGCTGGGACATCACGAAACTGCCCGGGCCGGCGAAAGGCGTCTACTACGACGCCTACGTGATGATCGACATCTACTCCCGGTACATCGTCGGGGCGCGGGTGCACGCCCGCGAGTCCGGGCCCCTGGCCGAGTCCATGATCCGGGAGGTGTTCGACACCCACGGCGTCCCGCACGTGGTCCACGCCGACCGGGGCACCTCGATGACCTCGAAAGCCGTCGCCGACCTGCTCGAAGACCTGGCCGTGACCCGCTCGCACTCGCGGCCGAAGGTGAGCAACGACAACCCGTACAGCGAGGCCTGGTTCAAGACGTTGAAGTACGCGCCGGTGTTTCCGGACCGGTTCGCGTCCCTCGCCGACGCCCGGGCGTTCATGACCGACTTCGTGACCTGGTACAACCAAGCTCACCGGCACTCCGGGATCGGCTTGCACACCCCCGCCGAGGTCCACCACGGCCGGCATCACCGCGTCCGCGCCGGCCGCGAGGACACCTTGGCCACCGCGCGGGCAGCACATCCCGAACGGTTCAGCACCACCCGGCTCCTACCCAAGATCCTCGATCTGCCCGAACAGGTCTGGATCAACAAGCCCGACCAGGAAGTAGAGCCCGCGCCACAAGCCGCTTAACTCCCGCTGGCCTCAATCCCTTGACACGTTCCGCCCTGCCGAGCCATGCCTGCCACCGGTGTCATCCAAGCAGGCCCGCCTGCTCATGAGATGGTGCCTGGATTGCGGGGCCATCCAATCAAAAGCGGACAACTGCCAGGCATGCGGCGGCTGGTACGAGACCGGCCCGCTCTTCTTCGAGGACCTCTACGATGCCTACGCCCGACCGCTGCGGCGGTTCGTCCGCCGCCTGGCAGCCGACCGGGGGATCCCTGAGTCCCTGGTAGACACCGAGGGCGTCGTCCACGACACGTTCGTCATCCTGCTGTCCGGCTCCAGCCAGCCAATCCGCAACCCTGGCGCGTGGCTGTTCACCGTGGCCCGCAACCGGCTCAGCAAGGCGGCAGCGTGTCCCGCACCGGGTTTGATGGAGGCATCGAAACCTGGGAGGAACACCAGCGATGCCCGCACCGAAGAAGTACCCCGATGAGCTGCGTGAGCGTGCGACCCGGTTGGTCCTTGAGGCCCGCCGGGATCCGGCTGGCGCGGTCGGCGCGATCCGGCGGATCGCCGACCAGCTCGGAGTCCATCCGGAGGCGTTGCGGACCTGGGTGAAGCAGGCCGAGACTGACGCCGGCCAGCGTCTGGGTACCACCAGCAGCGACGCCGAACGCCTTGCCGCCCTGGAACGGGGGGTGCGTGAGCTGCGCCGGGCGAACCAGATTTTGCGCTCCGCGGCGTCTTTCTTCGCGGCGGAGTTGGACCGTCCGTCGCGATGAGGGTCGACTTCGTCGACTCCCAGAAGGCCGAACACGGTGTCCAGCCGGTCCTGCGGGCGCTCGAAGGCACTCCGGCACAGATCGCACCGTCGACCTACTACGCCGCCAAGACCCGCCCCGCCAGCGCACGATCGAGGCGCGATGAAGAGCTGACCGCGATGATCGAGCAGATCCACGCGGCCAACTACGGCGTCTACGGGGCCCGCAAGATCTGGCACGAGCTGCGCCGGCGTGGCATGCCGGTGGCCCGGTGCACCGTCGAGCGGCTGATGCGCCAGGCCGGGCTACGCGGGCTGCTGCGCGACAAGTCACCGCGTACGACCCGGCCGGCGGCTGAGACCGGCCGCCCGGGTGACCTGGTCAAACGCGACTTCACCGCAGAACAACCGAACCAGCTGTGGGTCGCCGACCTGACCTACGTGCGCACCGCCGTGGGCTGGGTGTACGCCGCGTTCGTCCTCGACGTGTTCTCCCGCATGATCGTCGGCTGGCAGGTGTCCACGTCGCTCTACACGGATCTGGCTCTCGACGCGCTGAAGATGGCGATCTGGCGCCGCGAGAGTCAGGGCGCTGACCTGCGTAAACTGGTCCATCACTCGGACCGAAGAGTCCAGTATCGAGCGATTCGCTACAGCCAGCGGCTCGCCGAGGCTGGCGCTGTCGCCTCGGTCGGGTCCAAGGGCGACTCGTACGACAACGCGATGGCCGAAGCGTTCAACTCGCTCTACAAGGCCGAACTCGTCCGCAACCGAGGTCCGTGGCGCGGGCTCGACGACCTGGAGATAGCCACCGTCGAGTACATCGACTGGTACAACAACCGCCGCCTGCACGGCGAACTCGGACACGTCGCGCCCGCCGAGCACGAGGCGCTACACGCGATGACCCACCCGGTCACCGCATCCCTGAGAACCAGCTAACCAACTCTCCATCAAACCCGGGGCTTGACACCTTGTGGAGCGCCCGGTGCCGTAAAAGTGGCACGCCGGGTGCGGGAAGCGGCCCGAAGAAACGGACCGGTCGAAAGACCAGCACCGCGCTTCGGGCCGACTTTCACACCCACGTCAGCGTCGCCATGCGGGCCTTGATCGCCGCCCGAGATTGGCTGACCGTGATCCGCCTACCGGCCTACGCCCCAGACCTCAACCCCACCGAGGCCGTGTGGTCCCACCTGAAACGCAGCATCGGCAACCTCGCCGTCCGAGGCGTCGACCACCTACTCGCGATCATCAAGAACCGACTCAAGCGCATCCAATACCGACCCGACTTGCTCCACAGCTTCCTGACCCACACCGGCCTGACCCTCGAACCCGACTCAACCTGACCTATCAAGATCTGTAGCCTGCGCTGAGTCCTGTTTGAGGAAGTGGTTTGGGTGAGGGCGCGGAGCTAGGTGTTGATGGCAGGGATGTGCAGGGTTGGCGTCGTCGCCGAGGCTGCCGGAGTAGCCGCTGGTGCAGGTGTGGCTGGCGCCGGCCCCTCCGACCTGTCGCTGTCCACCAGCCGGCTGGCCGGGCGTACACGTTGGCTGCCGAGAGCTTGGAACGGTTCCTGCTCAACCACAGTCTGCGTGGTTTCCTGTGCGTCGCCGAGCGGCAGGGCAGGCGATCGGGCGGAGGACTACGATGTCGAGTTCAGGCGGCGGAAGTAGTCGCTCGCGAAGTCGGTCAATCGCTGGGCGGCGGCGGAGAAGTAGGTGTCCGCGCGCCAGACCATGGTTAGGACGCGGTGGCAGTCCGGGACGTCCAGGTGCATCCAGGCGCCGGGGAGGTGGGTGCTGGTGCTGCGGGCGAACGCGGGCACCAATCCGACGCCGAGGCCTGCGCTGATCAGGTAGCCAGTGGCGCCGGGCTCGTCGCTCTCGCAGACGTACTCGGGGCGTAGTCCCGCCTCGGCGAACAGTCGGTCGGTCAGTTCGCGTGGCCAGTAGCCAGGGCGGGTGGTGACGAACGGTTCGCCCGCGACCTCCTCCAGCCGCACGCGTTCCCGCCCAGCGAGCCGATGCCGCTCCGGCACCGCGAGCAATGCCTCTTCGCGCAGCAGCTCCCGCGTTCGCAGGTCCGGTCCGGGTAGTGGCTGGGAGGCGAAGCAGAGGTCGACCTCGCCGGTGTGCAGTTGTATCGCCATGGTCGATGCGGACGACTGGTAGAGACGGATGTCGACGCCTGGATGTTGGGCACGGAACTCGGTGATCAGTTCGGTGATGGTGAGGAGGGTTTCCGCGGCGATGGCGATGTTGCCGTGGTCGAGGCCGGCGGCGTCGGTGATCTCGCGGCGGGCGTCGTCGAGCTCACGCAGCCCTCGGTCGACGCGGCGGAGGAACCCGGCGCCGAACCGGTTGAGCCGCAGCCCGCGCCCGACCCGGTCGAACAGCGGCACGCCGAGATCGGCCTCTAGCCGGGCGATGGCGCGGCTGAGCGAGGGCTGCGCGACGCGCAGTTCGGCGGCGGCCTGGCTGAGGTGCTCGCGGCGGGCGACCGCTTGGAAGTAGCGGAGCTGCAGCAGGTCCATTCATAGCCTCTTGGTTATCAATATATACGGATTTTGGTCTTGGACAGCATATGACGTGGTCCGTGACGCTGTGACGGTTGACGATCCGCCTGGAAAGAGACCATGACAATCGCTGAGGCCACCAACGCCGACCCGCTCCTGCGGCAAGGAGTGTTCGTCCGCATCGCAAGCTTCGCTCACCGCCGGAGGTGGCTCGTCTTGACCCTGTGGGTCGCTGTCCTGGCCGGCGTCTGGACCACCGCTTCGGTCACGGGCGATGATTATCGCAACAGCTCCGCGCTGCCCGGCACCGAATCGCAGCAGGCGGCCGACCTGCTGGCGGAGCACGGCGCCGCCTATGCCGGGGACACCGTCGAGATAGTCCTGCACCATGACGGCGGCCTACGCGAGCCGGGCGTCGAGCAGCGTGTGAGCGAGATGCTCCACGACGTCGCCGGGCTCTCCGAGGTAGGTCAGGTCCTCAGCCCGTACGACCGCGTCGGCGCCGTCTCGGGGGACGGCACGATCGGCTACGCGACAGTGCTGCTTGACCGCTCCGTGGATGCCATGCCGACAGCCGACCCCCGGCGCATCCTCGACACTGCGCAGAAGGTCGAGGGCGACGGGCTCCAGGTCGAGCTGGGAGGTGACGCGGCCCGGCAGCTGGCCGAGGGCGGGACCGGTGCCGCGGAGGGAGCGGGCCTGCTGGCCGCGCTGGTCATCCTGGTCCTGATGTTCGGCACGGTCGTCGCGGCCGGACTGCCCATCATCATCGCCCTGTTCGCCGTCGGGTCCACCGTGGGCGTCATCGTCCTGGCGTCGCACGTCTTCACGATCGCCGAGTGGTCGCCGCAGATGATGGTTCTCGTCGGCCTCGGTGTCGGCATCGACTACGCGCTGCTGATCTTCGCCCGTTTTCGCGCCGAGTTGGTGCGCGGCGCGGATCCGGAGGCAGCCACGGTGGCCGCGATGGACGCCGCGGGCCGTTCGGTGTTCTTCGCTGGCTGCACCGTCATCCTGGCGCTGCTCGGGCTCGTCGCTCTCGGTCTCGGCGCGCTGCAGGGCATGGCGCTGTCCGCCGCACTGACCGTGCTGGCGACCATGCTCGCCGCCCTGACCCTGTTGCCGGCGCTGCTCGGTGTCTTCGGCCGCCGCTTCGCCCGCCAGTTCACCCGCCATGCTGAGCGGCGGAAGGCCGATGGCAAGGCCGACGACGGCGCCGGCTGGCGACGGCTCGGGGCCGCGATCCAGCGGCGTCCGCTGGCCGCGCTGCTGGCGGGGACGGTGCTTGTCGGCGCACTCGCCTCCGCGGCGTTGGGGATGCGGCTCGGGTTCTCCGACGCCGGTAGCGACCCGACCGACACTACCAGCAGAGCGGCCTACGACCTGCTCTCCAAGGGCTTCGGCCCGGGGTTCAACGGCCCACTGCTGGTGGTGGCCGACGGCGGGTCGGGGGGCGCCCAGCAGGCCGCAGTCGACGCGGTCGGGACGCTGCGCGACACCCTCGGCGTCCAGACCGTCGCGGACCCGACCCCGACACCGGACGGCGGGGCCGCCACCATCCTCGTCTTCCCCGCTTCCTCGCCGCAGGACGAGAAGACCTCCGAGCTCGTCAGTACCCTACGCGAGGACGTGCTGCCGCAGCTAGCGGCGGAGAATGGCGCGCGGTACCTGGTCGGCGGGGCCACGGCCGCGGCAAAGGACTACTCCAGCACGGTCGGCGACCGGATGCCGCTGTTCATCGCCATCGTCGTCGGCCTGTCGGTTCTCCTGCTGATGGCGGTGTTCCGCTCGGTGCTCATCCCGCTAAAGGCCGCGCTGCTGAACCTGATCAGCATCGGCGCCGCACTCGGCGCGATGAAGCTCGTGTACCAGGACGGCCTGTTCGGCATCGAAGGCGGTCCGATCGAGGCGTACCTGCCAGTGCTGATCTTCGCCATCGTGTTCGGGCTCTCCATAGACTACGAGGTCTTCCTGATCTCCCGGATGCACGAGGAATGGGCGCGCTCCGGGCATAAGAATCCGTCCTACGCCGTACGGGAGGGACTGGCCCACACCGGCTCGGTGATCACCGCAGCGGGCGCAATCATGATCGTGATCTTCGCCGCCTTCGTACTCAGCCCGAACCGGCTGCTCCAGCAGACCGGCTTCGGCATGGCGGTGGCGATCTTCGTCGACGCAGCGATCATCCGCTGCCTGATCGTGCCGGCGGCGATGCAGCTGATGGGCCCCCACGCCTGGTGGCTGCCCGCGCCGCTGGCTCGACTTCTGCCGAAAGTGGCGCTATGAGCAGCACAGACGAGGCTAGGAAAGCATCGCCGCTGCTGCGTGGACGCACGATGCTGGGGGTGGTGCGCGGGTTCGTCGCCGTGCAGACTGTCATGATCTTCGCCCAGCCGGTGTTCGCCGGTCGCTACCTGACCGGTGACTACGACATGCTGGCGCTGCACCGGCTCGGCGCGGACCTGATCACCTACCTCGGGTTGGCCCAACTGGTGGTGTCGGCGCTGCTCTGGTGGCGCGGTGGGATGCGCTGGCCGTTCTGGGCGAGTCTGCTGCTGTTCTTCGGCGAGTCCGGGCAGTACTTCGCAGGCGTAGCCGGTGCGCTGGATCTCCATGTCCCGCTGGGTGTCGCGCTGGCCATGTTCGCGTCGATCATGCTGGTCGCGATCTGGCGAACTGGAATAACGCGATGAGCGGGCTGTCCCGGCGTCGGTTCCTCGGCCTGACCGGCGGCGCGGGCGCGCTGGCCGTCGCCGGGCTTGCCGGGCCACGGCTGTTCGGGTCTGCCGCAACCACCGGGGAACTGCTTACCAGCAAGGTGCCGCTACCCACGCCGTTCCAGGTCCCGCTGCCGATCCCGGCCGTGCTGGCGCCGGTCGCGCGGGACGCGGACGCCGACCGGTACGAGATCGTCCAGCGGCAGGCCACGACGGAAATCCTGCCGGGGCTATGCACGCCGATCTGGGGCTACCAGGGCACTTTCCCCGGGCCGACCATCGAATCCCGCAGCGGCCGGACGGCGATCATCCGCCACCGCAACGAACTCCCGGTGCCGACCGTGGTCCACCTGCACGGCGGTCGCACGCCGCCGGAGTCCGACGGCTACGCCACCGATCTGGTGCTGCCCGCCGCCGGAACCCACCCGACGCATTCGCACGGCGGACACGCAAGCATGCACGATCCGGCCGCGATCATCAGCCAGGGCGAGCGCGATTACGTGTACCCGTTGCGGCAGAACGCGTCCACGCTCTGGTACCACGATCACCGGATGGACTTCACCGGGCCGGCCGTCTACCGCGGCCTGACTGGTTTCCACCTGGTCCGAGACAACGAGGAGGACGCGCTGCCGCTGCCGCACGGCGAACGCGAACTGCCGTTGATGATCACCGACCGGGCCTTCGCCGCGGACGGTTCCATGCGCTACCCGTCCATCGACCCGTCGCTGAACACGGTGCCCGGCGTTGAAGAGCCCTACGTCGAAGGAGTGCTCGGTGACGTGATCCTGGTCAACGGCGCGCCATGGCCGGTGGCCGAGGTGTCCGCGACCAGGCACCGGCTGCGGGTGCTCAACGCCTCCAACGCCCGCCGCTACGACCTCGCACTTGACCCGCCGCCGCCCGGTGGCCAGGCGTTCACGCAGATCGGCTCGGACCAGGGCCTGCTCGACGCGCCGCGCGTGCACGACCACCTGCCGATCGCCCCGGCAGAACGGTACGACCTGGTCGTCGACTTCGGCGCCTACCCGGTCGGCACCGAGGTCGTCCTGGTCAACCGCCTCGGCACCGACAGCACCGCACATGTGATGCGGTTCCGCGTCACCCGGCGCGCCACCGAGGACAGCCACATCCCGGACCGGCTCGCCGACATCGAACCACTCGACCGCGCACAGGCGACCGTGACCAGGGAGTTCTCCTTCCGTGCCGGGCGCATCGGCGACCGGCACGGCTGGACCATCGACGGCCAGCCCTACTCACCGACCCGGATCGAGGCCCGCCCCCGGCTCGGCGACGTGGAGATCTGGCGCTTCGTCGCGGACCTGCATCACCCCATACACCTACACCTGGTGCACTTCCACGTCCTCGCCCGCGGCGGCCACGAACCCGGACCCTACGACGTGGGCCGCAAGGACACAATCGACCTGCGCCCCGGCGAAGCGGTGGAGGTCATCACCAGGTTCGACGGCTACCGCGGCCGGTACATGTTCCACTGCCACAACATCGAACACGAGGACATGGGCATGATGGCAAACTTCGAAGTCATCTGAGCTACGCCCGCCCCCGCCTACGGGCAGCGGTGGACACGCCCTATCACCAAAGTATTTTCGCCTGTCGGCGCTCGATCTGCGTCCGCGACAGCATATTAATCATGATTTGTGGGCGGATGGTCCGTCCCCGGAATTGAAACACAAGGAATCAGCATGCAAAACAACAGCACGCGCGCCAAGGCAACGTTCATGAAGTTCATCGCCGTGCCGCTCATCGCCATCGCAGTCGGCGGCTGCAACGCAGGCACGAGTGAGACGGGGACGCAGGAAGGCGATCAGGTCGAAGTCCTCGAACTCAAGGTCGAGAACGATCAGTACGCGGCTCTCGATCTCGGCCGGGCGGGGGTGAGCGTGGGTGACATGGATGTCTACTCCGGCAACGCGATAAGGGACGGACGCAAAGTCGGACACGGGGGCGGCTCGTGCCAGGTCGTACATATCGATGGCGGAAATATTACTATGCAGTGCTTGATCACGATGCAACTCACGCAGGGCTCCGTAACCATGCAGGCCCTCTGGGTAAGAGGCGCAAGTCCGCTCGACATGGGTGTCACCGGCGGTACGGGCGCCTACCGTAATGCGCGGGGCACGGTTCGCTTTTGGGACATCGCAACCCCGAACGAGCGGGCGCGCGCGGAGATTATCCATTGATGCAGATCTTGAAAGACATTCCAGGTTCCGTGCCGGGGCCGCCTTGCAGCGGCGAAGGTGCGCCATCGAGAATGATCTCGTGATCACCTTGGAGACCGACCGGCTGACCCTCCGCGGCTGGCGGGAGGGCGACCTCGACCCTCTCGCGGCCATCAACGCCGACCCGGAGGTGATGCGCTACATCAGAGACGGCTCAGTGCGCGATCGCCGGCAGAGCGCTGAAGGCTTGCAGAAGATGATCGCGAACTGGGAGGAGATCGGATTCGGCCTGTTCGCCGTCGAGGTTCGTGAGACCGGCGTACTGATCGGATGGGCAGGATTCGCGGTGCCCGATTTTCTGCCGGAGGTGTTGCCGGCCGTGGAGATCGGGTGGCGGCTAGATCGAAGGTTCTGGGGACATGGGTACGCCACAGAGGCGGCCACGGCAGCCATGCGGTTCGGCTTCCTCGACCGTGGCATGGACCGCATCATCAGCATTCGCCAACTCGAGAACGTCAGGTCGGCACGGGTCATGGAGAAGTTGGGCCTTTCACGCCAATTCGACACCGTTGTGCCGGAGAACCATCGACGCGTCGCCGTCCATGCAATCACCCGCGGCCAGCACCAAGCCCGCTTCCGCGGCTGACTGTCCGGCACGGCAGGCATTCGCTCTTCGGCTACTTGTTTCATTGACCTGCGACCGTGGCCCGGCCAGGCTTCGGTCGAGGCGCCCGGGCTGTCGCTCTCTCATCGGCTGCCCACGCTGGTCGTGTGGCTCTCATCTGATGTTCCCCGGGTTTGGTGGAGTCGGGTTGGTTGACTCGTCAGGCTCGTCGCTCGTTGAGGAGAGACGTGCCGAGGAGATATCCACCCGAGTTTCGTCGCAAGGTCCTCGATCTGCTCAAGGCCGGCCGATCTGTCGCGGAGCTGGTCCGGGACTTGGAGATCAGCGATCAGACGATCTACAACTGGCGCCGCCAGGAGCTGATCGACACCGGCCAGATGCCGGGTGTCACCTCTGCCGACCAGGCAGAGCTGGTCGCGGCTCGACGGCGTATCGCCGAGTTGGAGACCGAGTTGGCCGTGCATCGCCGCGCGGCAGAACTGCTCAAGGAGGTGGTGCCCCCAAAAGACCGGTACGCGGTCATCCACCAGATGGCCGCTGAGGGACTCCCCGTCGAGATCTGCTGCCGCGTGCTCGTGGTCTCGGCGTCGGGTACTACGCCTGGCGCAACCGACCACCATCGCAGCGGGCGCTGCGTCACGCGTGGTTGACCGAACAGATCCGCGCGGTGCATGCGGCATGTCGCGGCACGTACGGTTCTCGCCGGGTGCACGCCGAACTGAGGATGGGCCGCGGACTCGTCGTGGGCTATCACGCGGTGAAGATGCTGATGCGCCGTGCCGGCATCCACGGCCTGCCCGGTAGTCGCCGTCCCCGGCCGAAGCACCAGACGCCGACTGCCAGTGATCTGGTCAACCGCGACTTCGCCAGATCGTCGCCGAACCAGTTGTGGGTCACCGACATCACCGAGCACCCGACCCGCGAGGGCAAGGTGTACTGCGCGGCCGTGCTGGACACCTTCTCCCGCAAAGTCGTCGGCTGGTCCATCGACGCCACGCAGACAGCCACGCTGGTGACCAACGCCCTGAGCATGGCCATCAGCAACCGCCAACCGTCCGGCACCGTGATCCACTCGACCACGGAGTGCAGTTCACCTCATGGGCCTTCACCCGCCGAGTCCAGGAAGCCGGCCTGGCGCCCTCAATGGGATCCATCGGTGACTGCTACGGCATGATCGAGTAGTTCTGGGGCCGGGTGCAGACCGAACTACTCAACCGCCGGAAGTGGCGCACCCGCATCGAACTGGCCAACGCGATCTTCGAGTACCTGGAGATCTTCCACAACCGACAACGCCGCCACAGCTCACTGGGCATGCTCACCCCGATCGAGTATGAAAGGCTCCACCCGATCGCCCTATCCGTAGCCTGACGCCAACCAACACGGCTCCGAAAAACCCGGGAAGCATCAAACTCTCCATCAAACCCGGGGCTTGACAGTCCGTCAAACCGGGTCAAGCCCCGGGGGTGCTGTGTCCCTATCAGCGCGGTCCGCCGACGCCACCCGGCCCGGCGACAACACCCCCGGATCATCTATACGACTGGGGCAGTAAGTCATACCGGGCCGGGCGACCGAGAAGTCCCCGCGGCGGCTCGGTCAGACCGCCGGTGGCTGTTGGGAAGCCACTATGGCGCTCAGATCGTTCGGTACGAGGCCGGCCAGGCCATCCAGCACGCGGGCAAGCCCGAATGTGTAGGCGTGGTCGGCGTCGTAGGCGGCGGCATGGGCCGCGCCGGCGGCTGAACCGATCCGCACGGCGGTGGGGTAGGCCTCCGGGTCGAACACCCGGGCGAGGAGGGGTTCGTTGGCCGCCCACCACTGCTCGTCGTTCATGGCGGTGTCCCGCTGGGACGCTCGGGCGGTGAGCGCGGCGCGGGAGGCGGCCTGCACGAATGTAAGCAGGTAGGCCAGGGCGTCGTCGGTGGTGACATCGTCAAGGTTGAGGCCGGCGAACGCGCGGAGTTCGTATTCGTATTTGGCCATGAGTCCGGGTCCGAGCGGCGGCCGGGCGGTCGACACCTCGACCAGCCATGGGTGGGCTTTGAAGAGCGCGCGGTTTTGCTGCGCGATGGCGGTCAGCCGGGCCCGCCAGACTTTCTGGTCGAGTGCCGGGCGGGGCATCCGCAGGTAGACGGTGTCGACCATGAGGTCGAGCAGTTCGGCTTTGCCGGGCACATAGGTGTACAGGGACATCGGCGCGACGCCGAGGGCCTTGGCGACGCTGCGCATCGACACGCCGTCGAGCCCGACCTGGTCGGCGAGCTCGACGGCCAGGTCCACGATCCGGTCTACCGTCAGCCCTTGCTTCGGTCCCCGGCTTGATCGGCCGAATCCAGGCTCGCGCCAGAGTAGGGCCAGTGTGTGGGCTGGGTCACCCTCTCCGCTGCGATATCCGGGCATGTGTGCCTCGCCTTCGTGGCCAATGCTGTGCACCGTACGGAGTACGCCGTACAAAGTTACGGCTTGAGGAGTATCGCACGCGAGCCGGTTGAAAATCCGTACGTCGTACGGTGTACTGTGTACGGAGTTGAGGCATCAGCCGCCCCTGCCCTCCGATCGAGGAGTCACATGACCGCCCAAAGCCCACTCGGCACGACCCAGTTCAGCCCCACGGCCGCCGACGCGGAGAGCCTGTTGGCCTGGTTCGACCGGTACGACGGCCATGTCCGCCGGAACGACACCGAGGCCATGGCCGACATGGCGCTCTTTCCTCTGGTGGTGATGACCAACGATTCCGCAGGGGAGTGCGTCACCCAGGAATGGGACCGGGCCACCTTCCTCCAGGCGATGGACATGAGCGCCGGCGGCTCGGACCCGGCGTCCATGCAATTCGACAACCATCGCCAGCCGGTCTTCCTCAACCGTGACATCGCCGTGGTGATCACCGACTCGACGGTGACCGTGGGTGGCGACACCCAATACATGCGCTACGTCGACGTCATGGCCAAAGCCGGCGGCGAGTGGCGGTTCAAGAGCATGATTCAAGCCGGTTGGGGTGACATGCTGAAGCAGTACCTGGGCGCGTGAGCCGAGGGGTGATGCCGGCCCCTACGTGGTCAAAGTCGTCCGTTCGTAGAATCTCGACAGATTTACCACGGTCCGTGCCAGTACAGACCGTAGGGCGCTGTTGCGTTGGCGGATCGGTGGGCACGCCGAGCCGCGTCAGCGGACACCGGTCAGATCGCTCGGGCCAGTTCGGTGAACGCCGCAGCCACCCGGGTCGCGGGTGACGCGCTGATGGCGAGTTCGTAGTGTCCGCGTCTGACTGGACGTTTGCTTCACCTTCGTGCCAGTAGTGGCTGATTCGCCACTCGACCTCGGCAGCATGAGATGTCCGGCTCTCCCCAGAAAGAGCGCATCTCGTGGACGCGAACCCGACCGGAATCAGAGCATTTCACCCCGGGATCGTGTCTGGTTCACTTTCACCCCGGCATCGACGGACATCACGTCCGCCGAGCCGATGCCCCAACGACATACGCCTTCACCATGACCGAACG
>NZ_SMKJ01000105.1:0-19877 GCF_004348615.1 Micromonospora sp. KC207 | reverse complement strand
GGACAGATCCCTCTGCCGGGCTCCGTCCCGGACCGACGTCCGAGTCACCGGGTGCGGTCGTGGCCGCCCACCTCCCCCGGCCGGACCACCAACACGCCCCGTCCGCCCGCGCCTGCGGACCGGACCAACGGACGGACGGTCCCCGCGTACCGGACCAGGAGCGTTGATGGCCCGGTCCGGGAACGGTCCGCGGACCTGCCACGCGGAGGCCGGGACGATGCCTTCGCCGGCTCGCTGTCGGGGCTGTCCGGTGCTGTCACCGGTCTGTCAGCAGCCTCCGGTGAGACGCTGACAGACCAGTGACAGAACGACCCCGTGGCCGTCGTCTCGCACGCCGGCCGCACGATGAAGGGGTCCGGGGAGGTGTCGTCGGTCATGCCGCCTCTCCGGTCGGGTCACGGTCGTCGAGGACCCAGGCCGACAGGTCAGCCAGCGTGGACCGCTGTCCGCCGCCGCCGGCCACCGCCCACACCGCCTCAACCGGGCACAGACCCGCCGTGGCGGCGTGGTCGCGGGCACCGGTAGCCGCCGGCACCCGCGGCGGCGTCTCGGCCCACATCCGGCGCAGATTGCGTTCCCGGGCGGCGGAATGCAGCCAGAACAACACCGGCCACACCCGCCCCAACACGGCGAACCACTCCCGATAGCCGACCAGCTTCCCGGTCAACACCGACAGCGGCTCACCACCGGTGTCGTACTCCACGAAGAACGGCACCACCGTTTGACCCGAAACCCATAGGCCGTAGCCGTCCGGACGCACCCGGGGCTGGTAGGCGCGCACCAGAGCCGGATCCCCCGGCCCGGTGAACACCCCCGACCGCCGGCACGCCACCTCCGACAACCACTCCCCCAACCGCACATCCGGATGAGTGCGGGCGTAGCCGGCGAGGCCGGTGAAGAAGCCGTTCACCCCGAGCCGGTGCTCCAGGGTGCGGCTGGACGTCCAACGGCGCCGCTCCACCCGGGCGTGATCACGCCGAGGCGGACGCTCATCACGACCAGCGGCCACGACCTCCGCACCGAGCTGGTCAATAACGTAGTGATACGGGTACGAGCCACCGTCAGCGCGCTGCGGGCGGAACCGCGCCACCAACCGCAACCGGTACAACGTCCGCAACCGCCGCTGACAGAAATCCAGCGACGGGAACAGGGCATGCGCGATCTGGAACGACGTCAACACACCGTGGTCGTAGAGCCAGCCCAACAGCACACGGTCACGAGCCGTCAGCTGGGACTGGACCCGAAGAACCGGATCATCCACCGGTCATCACCTCCTTCCCGGGTAGGGAATTCCAGCCCCAGGGGGAGAGACCCGAGACCAGGCAGGGTCTGTCGCAGGACAAGCCGACGGCGCTGACAGACGCACTGACCTGCGGTGTGAGAGGAAACAGGGGGTCGGTTCGGGGGTCCGGCTGAAGACTGACGTCAACGCTGACGTCAAGCCCGACCCCCGAACGGGGATCAAGCCGGAACTCGTCACTGCCAATGCCTACGGCAGTCGTTGAAGGTGTCAACGAAAACACGTGAACTCCTTGGTTGAGGATGTGGAATGTGGTCCTGGTGGCCTGGTCCGGGCACGACAGCGCCGCCGGAGCGGAAAGAGCCCGGTGAGATGCATCCCGGCGCCGCCCTGCCGTGGTCGCCGTCAGCGGCGCGTGAGTGCCGACCGCCGGGAGCAACGGCGCGACGAATGGCCTTGGGGCAAGCGCGTGGAGGTAGCCGTTGGCGGGGCGGGGGCTAGCCTCTCGGTCATGTCCGCCCCTGCCACCCGTCCGTTGCTGTTCCTCGACGTGGACGGCACCCTCATCCCGCTCGGCACACCCACGGCGGGTCAACAGGGGATGCGGCACGGCCACCCCGAGACACCGGTCCCATCGGCCGACGCCCATCCCCTGCTGCACAAGGTCAATCCGGAACACGGCCGCCGGCTGGAGGCCCTGCCGTGTGATCTGGTGTGGGCGACGACCTGGATGGGCGACGCGAACGACGTGCTCGCGCCGCTGCTCGGGCTACCGCCACTGCCTGTCGTGGACTGGCCCGACGCCGACGAGATAGGCCCCCTGCACTGAGCCCTTTCCAAGCTGATCTTGCAGCTCGGGGTGGGTGTGGCAGGCCCGGTGATCGATGGGTGCGAGGCTCCAGGTAGGACAGCTGTCGACCAAGACTCGAAGCCCCGACCGGGAGCCTCGCCATGCTGTCCTACCCCGCCACGATTCCGTTGTCCAGCCGCACCCTGAACCACCTCGCCGAACGCATCCGCTCCCACCGCAAGCAGCGCCGATCCCGGTGGCGGCGCCTCGCCCCCGGCCGGCAGGCGCTGCTGGCTCTGGCCCATCTGCGCAACGGCGACACCTACACCCGACTCGCGGCCGGCTTCGAGATCGGCGTCGCCACCGCCTGGCGCTACGTCCAGGAAGCGATAACCCTGCTCGCGACGGCCGCCGATGACCTGGCCACCGCCATGGAACGGATCCGCCGACTGGCGTACGCGATCCTGGACGGCACGTTGATTCCGATCGACCGGGTCGCCGTTCAGCAGCCGTACTACTCCGGGAAACACAAGCGCCACGGCGTGAATGTGCAGGTCATCGCCGATGCCGCTGGCCGGCTCGTCTGGGCTTCAGCGGCGCTGCCCGGTTCGGTCCATGACCTGACCGCAGCCCGAACCCACGGCGTCATCGACGCGCTGACCAGCGCGGATGTGATGACCTTCGCCGATAAGGGCTACCAAGGAGCCCGCGGCAGCGTGCGCACGCCGTTCAAGCGGCGCCGCTTCCGGCCGAAGCTGTCACGCCGACAGAAGGCCGTGAACCGCGCCCACGCGAGAATTCGCGCTCGCGGCGAACGCGCGATCGCCACGCTCAAGACCTGGAAGATCCTGGCCAAGCTGCGCTGCTGCCCACAGCGAGCGACCCCGATCGTGCAGGCCATCCTCGCTCTGCACCACATCGAAGCCAACCGCTACGAACGATGAAAAAGGTTCACTGGAAGACCCGTGGGCTCGTCGAATGGGCGCAGGAACGCCCCTTCGTCTGGGTCGACGACGAGATCTCCCACGCCGATCAACAGTGGGTATCGACTCATCACCACGGCCCGGCTCTGCTGCATCGGGTCGATCCACATCGCGGCCTGACCGAGCAGGACCTCGCTGCCATCGAAAGCTGGCTGGTGCAGGCGCAGTAGGGCCAGTTTCCAGCCGTCGCGGGTGCCGCGCTGGACGGCTGTCTGCCAGTCGGGGCCGTCGCTTTTGAGGTCCCGCACCATCCCGCTGGCGTCGGCGGCGGCCCGGGAATCGTGACGTGGTGCGGTCAGGATCCGACCTCGATGAGGCGACGCCTGCCACTCTCGCCCGGTACCTGCCACACCTGGTCGTCCGGCCAGTGGCGGTACAACAACTGCTGAGTGGTCGTGGCGACAGCGTTCCGCAGCGGCTCGCGGAGCAGGTCGGCCCGCAGTCGTTCCTCCCGCTCGGCGTCCTGAGCGATCAGCAGAACCGCCCCGACCGGTACCAGCCGGTCCGCGCGCCGGTAGCCCGCCAACAATCCACCCAGACCTGACGTCGCTCGCTCGTGCTCGGCGACAACGCCGCCGCTCGGACCACGGTCGACGTGGACCAGGAACCGCAGGCACCGCCCGTCCTGCAGCCAGACGCCGTAGCGGTCGGCCCGCACCTGCGCCAGGTCGTGCTGACGCAACCACGACGAGGTGTCCATCATCGCCAACCACTGGAACAACTCGCACCGCCCCGGGTTGCGCCGCGACACCTCCACCAACGGCAGGAACAGCAAGGCATCCGCCCGACCGGAGGAACGCTGCCCCAGCCGCAGCGGAACCGGCCGCCCCGACGCTGTCAGGGCTCGCCGGAGCACGTCGGTTCCCTCGGCAGTGACCTCGTACCACCAGGTGTGGGTCCGGTCCTCCGCCGAGCGGTCGCGGCGCATCAATCCCGCCTCGTGCAGCCCCACCAGGTCCCGGTGAGCCGTCAGCCGCGACACTCCGCAGACAAGCGCCACGTCCAGTGTCGTCGCGGCACCATGCTGCGCCAGGTACGACAGGATCCGCCACCGCCGCGGGGACAACCGCCCCGTGGCACCCTGGTCGCCCATTCCCCGATGATCCTCCTGGCGTCGACAGTCCGACATCCCGTCCCTGACAGCCGTAACAGAGAGTGGTCAATGCGCCGACGTGAACATCGGAAGCCCGGACCGCCGTGACCGCAAACAGCGCTCGCCGTCGGCCGTCATACGACGCGTCGGCGGGCCGTGCGAGCACCCACATATACAAACCGGGGTTTTGGGGCCGATTTTGGTGATCACTGTTCAGTGAATCAGCCGAAGAGTTGAGGACAGACAACGCGGTACGGTCAAATCAGACCGCCGTTAGTTGATCTCCACGGTCGGCGCCGTACAGCGCGCCGATCTGTCAGAGGCCCGAGACCAAAGCCAGCTCGACTCGACGACGCAACGCCACGCATCGACGCGTGGTTACTAGAAGTGACCACGCCCGGGGGGGTGTTGCCGCGTCTTCCTTCAGGAACGGACGATGCGCCGAGGCGAGCCCGTAGGGTCGGTCGCGTGGCCGAGACGCAGACCGAACCGGACCTGTCCTACATCGCCAGCGTGACGCGGGTCCGCGCGGCGGCCGGCGTGATCCTCCGCGAACAGACCGGCCGGGTGCTGCTGGTCCACCCGGCCTACAAAGACGTGTGGGAAGTTCCCGGCGGAACCGTGGAGCCGGACGAGTCCCCGGCAGACGCCTGCACCCGCGAGATCCAGGAAGAGTTGGGTCTGTCGATACCCGCGGGAGCGCTGCTGTGCGTCGACTGGGTACCAGCGAGCCCGCCGTGGGACGGCGGACTCATGTTCGTCTTCGACGGCGGGGCGCTGACGGCGGATCAGATCGCAGCGATGCGACTGTGCCGGGACGAGTTGGACGGCTTCGAGTTCGTCGAGCCGGAACGCCTGGACGAGATGTTGATTCCCCGACTGGCTCGGCGGGTCACCGCGGCTCTCGCCGCTATCGGCCATGGCGGTGTCTACCTCGAGGATGGAGTCGCGACCTCGAACAGTTAGTCGTCAACGCGGAGCCTCGGCCGCAGCCCGGTACCGGGACATAGAGGTCGCCACCTGCACACGAAGCCGGAGTCGTCTCCTCACGCCAGCGGCGTCATCGCCGACGACCGGCTCCGAACCACTCACCGGTCGACAAGATCGTCCCCGCCGTGCACGCCCCACCAACTCGGTGCGTACCTGCGCAGCGTTCCCGAGAAGCGGGTCAGCAGCAGCCAGTCGGCGTCGAGGATCAGCGCGGCGTCCTCCGGCCGCTCGTCCAGCACCCGGGCTACAGACGCCAGCATCTCCCGCGTCGCCCGGTCGGATGATTCGTCCTTACTCAGCCGGAAGCCGATGGTGACGTACCGCTCCGGTTCCCACTCCCACACCGACCCGTCACCATCTTCGGCCTCGAAGTAGCCGTGGGATCCGGCGTAGATGCTCACCGTGTAACCACACCGATCGTTGAGGTCCGCACTCAACACCCGGGGTCTGCCATCTGCCGCCGAATCCTCGGTAGCGTCCGGGGCGACGACGCCGGCCAGCACGTCGAGCGGAATGTCGCCGGTCAGCGTCAAGCGGTACTCGGTCGCCATGGATAGCCCTTCAGTCTCGTCGCAGGATCTGGATTATCGCCCCGCTGCGCGTCACCGCCACCAGTTCCTTCAACCCTGCGATCGGCCAGTCGTCGAACTGCTTCTGCAACGCCCCGAGATCGCCACGCCAGTCGTGAAGGTTCACCACGACCCGTTGGGTCTGCTCGCTGGCGATCTTGTCGGCTACCCCGCTCCACACGCCTCGCACGCTCTTCGCCGGGGTCGGGGAGTAGCAGTCGAAGACGTGTCCCTCGACCAGGTAGTCGGGATCCTTGGCCGGTTTTCCGGAATCACCGGTAGCGAGACGGGCATCAGCGACCTCCTGCCTGGTCGGGTTCTGATGGAGCAGGTATCCCTCCGCAGCGACGGTATCGGCACACTGGTTCTCCAGTTCCAGGGAGCGCCGCACGCGTTCGTCCTCCTTCGGAGGGATCCGGGTACGCCGACCGGTGGGCGCGCCCCCGTGCTCTCCGGTGGGCTTGCGGGTCCACGGTGTCGTCACTGGCGTGCCCGCGGACTGTGTGGGAACCGAGGCAGGGCTGGTCGGTACGGCACCGCCAGCCCCACTCAGTTTCCCGACGACCCCAGCTGTCGTGCCTCGGCGATCGCCGCATCAACGGCCTGGCGGGTGGTGGCGGTGCGCTGAACCAGCATGACAAGCACCTGTTTGATGCTCTCCAGGGCCTGCAGCAGCGGCCCCGGCTGCCCACCCTGCAGAACCCCGACGACAAGCTGCTGCGCCTCACCGACCTGGGTGATCGTGGCGGCAGTCTGGTCGCGGATGCCGTCGACCGCACTCTGCACCGGAGTCAGCCCGGTGATCGTCTCCCCCGGACTGGCCTGCTCCGGGACACCAGCGGCCACCTTCGCGGCATCACCGACAGCACCAGCTAGACCACCCAGTCCACCCCGGATGGTGGCGACGCCTCCGCGAACCCGTGCCACACCGGCAGCGACCGCCGCGAACCCGGCACCCGCCGCGCGCAGCGCAATCTCCTGCGCCTGCTGATCAGCAGCCGCAGCCAGGGCCTGCGCACGTTCAACCCCGGCGGACAGCGTACGGAGCTCCGTAGTGATCTTCTCGACGTGCGACACGCTGCGGGATCCCTCCACCTGGCCACGAGAGCTCTCAGGAGGGTTGAACCTACCGGCAGGGCACCGGCGCCACCAGACGTCGCAGAGCAAGTAAGCGATCAGTGATCGCGGCCGAGAAGCATGTGCGGGTACCCCTTGTTGATCTGCTCGCCGAGTCGATGCCGAGGTCGACGATGAACGCGTCCAGGCGTTGGACCACGGCGTCAACGGGGTGCCAGCGCTTGAAGTTGATCGACGCTCCGTGGTCTTCCGTACGGAGACGCAGCCATTCGGAGATCACCTCGGAGGCGAGGAAGTCGCGGTGCGAGGCGTTGTAGTAGGCATCTACCTGCCGGGTGGGTCGGTGGGATTTTTCGCCGAGTTCGGCGAGCCTGGCCTTGAGCCTGCCATCGCAGGCGCCACGACCCGTACGACGACGCCTGCGGCACGCGTTGATCCGCCTGAGCCCGAGAGGCACAATCCCAGGATGATCTCGAGCGTGTTCTTCGACGTGGGTGAGACGATCGTCGACGAGTCCCGGGAGTACGGCACCTGGGCGGATTGGCTCGGCGTCCCGCGGCACACCTTCTCGGCTGTCTTCGGCGCCGTCATCGCCCGCGGCCTGGACTACCGCGAGACGTTCCAGGTGTTCCGGCCCGGCTTCGACCTGGCCGAGGAGCGGCAGCGCCGGACCGATGCCGGGCAGCCGGAACACTTCTCCGAGGAGAACCTTTACCCGGACGCCCGGCCCTGCCTGGCGGCCCTGCGGGAGTTGGGCGTGCAGGTTGGCCTGGCCGGCAACCAGACCGCCCGAGCCGAGACCATCCTGCGTGCCCTGGACCTGCCGGTCGACGTGATCGGCACCTCCGACGGCTGGAACGTCGAGAAACCATCGGTCGCGTTCTTCGACCGCGTCGTCACGGAGGCCCGCTGCCCCGCCGACCAGGTCCTCTACGTCGGAGACCGGCTGGACAACGACATCCGACCGGCACAGGCGGCCGGGCTCGCTACGGCCCTGGTGCGACGTGGGCCGTGGGGACACATCCTCGACGACAAGACCGTCAGCGAGCGCTGCCTCTTCCAGCTCGACTCGCTGGCGGAGTTACCCGAACTGGTAAGCAGGCACAACGAGTCGGCGGCTTAGCTCCCCGGAAGAGCGGCCCGGCTGGTCGCGAGGGCGGCGATGCGTTCGTCGAGTTGGCCGCCTTCTCGGCTGTCGCCGAGTACCTGCCGGACCGCTCTGACCCGCTCCAGCCCGGTGCCGTACCAGTCGGTGTATAGGGCGTCCAGGGCCTGGTTGAGGTAGTCGGCGGCGTGGTCGCCGTCGCAGCTGTGCGCCGAGGCCAGGTCGGCGAGGACGACGCTGCGCTGCTTGGTGCCCGTGGCAGTCAAGCAGGCGAGGGACTCGGCCAGGTGGCGGGCGGCCTCGGCGTGGTCGCCAGCGGCGAGGACCGCGTAGCCGGCAAAGGAGTGCAGCCGGCCGGTGTCGTAGTAGTCGAACCATGCGGGCGCCTCAGGACGCGCTTCGAGCGCGGTGGCAGCCAGGTCGATCTGGTGGCGACTTGCCGCTCCCGCACCTGCGCGAGCTTCGACTTCCGAGGCCACGCAGTGCAGCCAGGAGCGGACGGCGGGGCTGACGCCGTGCCAGGTGTGCTGGAGCGCCGCGTCGATCAGTGACCGCGCTGCGGCTGGATCATGCCCGAAGGCGGGGACGAAGGCCATGTGGCCAAGGACGGCGGCGGCCAGGGCATGGTCTCCGGCCTCACGGGTGGCGGCGAGGGCGACGTCGTAGCAGCGTTGCGCGACGGCGGGCTGGTTGAGATCGAAGAACGCCAGTCGTGCGGTGAGCAGCGCCGATTCGGCGAGGGCGCCGGCGAGAGTCGTCCGGCTGGTGCCGGTAGCCGCGCGGACGAGTCCGCTGCCGAGCTGGGTGTGGGCGTACGCGGCCTCGTAGAGCGGCCGGGCGGGGCTTGTCCAGTACAGCGTGCGCTGGCACTGCACAATCTCGGCGTACGCGTCTGGATCTACGGCCTTGGCCTGGGCGTACGCGGCCTGCGGATCGAGTGACAGCAGGGGCGCCACCAGGGGAAGCATGCTGGCGCCGAACAACGCGCGCAGAACAGTCGCCCGGTCCCAGCCGGTCTCGTCGCCTCCGGTGATCATTTCCCACAACCTCCTGAACTCGTGCAGTGTCTCCGCCTGCGGACGCATCGCCAGCTCGTCGGGGGTGAGAAGACCGAGCTGGCTCGCCGGTTTGTCGAAGATGGCCACGAGATGCTTGCGGTAGCGCGGGTCAGGCCACCGCTCCCCGGTTTCCCACCGCCGCACCGTGTTGGCGTTCAGCCCGGTATCGGTCTCGCCGGCCTGGCTCATCTCCGTGCGGATGCGCTCGGCGACCTCCTCGTAGGACCAGCCCCGCTGGAGCCTCTCCCACGCTAGCCGCCGATTGGCGGGGTAGCGCCGTCCGGCCATGCGAGCACCTCCGTACGTCCTCTGTCGACAACGGTCACGTTAGCCATCTCCGCTACGGGCCGTCACTACCTGGTTGCGAGCGGACGGGTCGTGGACGGTACCGATCAGGCTCGCTGGGCGGTTCGCTGTTGACGAGCATCGACGGACGCTGCTGGGCGGCTCCAGCTCACCAAACCCAATGTCATCGACGCCAGGGGACTCACGGTGAAGAAATCGGACAAGACGATCAACAAGCAGGCGCCGCTTGTTGTGGCGGCGGCCGGAGGTGCAGTCGTGAGGTTGATTCCTCGTCCGCGTACTGCCATCGGGGCTGCGCGGGCGGGTGACCGGCGGGGTGCTCCCAGCCGCCGCCTCACCACGGCGGGCCCGCCGGCGCCTCGGCGGGCCCGCCCCGACTGGACGAACCAGCGGGAGTCAACCGCAACTCGTCGGATGGTGACGTCATGACCGTGTACGTCTCGCGGCACGCCTCTACGGATGGGCCCGGTCCGACGGTGCAGCCCCGCATTACGGCGACCGGCCGGGCAAAGGTCTCCCAGCCCGAGCCCATCCTGCTCACCTTCGTGTGGCAGCGAATGCTGTCGCAACCAGCTCAGGCCGGTGGCCGCCGGTGACGGCGCGGGTGTTGGTGACCGGCGCGGCCGGCTTCATCGGCTCGCACGTCGTCGACGCACTTCTGGCCCGAGGCATGCAGGTGGTCGGCCTGGACCGCCGCCGCCTCGGCCAGGACGCCCTCGCCGACGAAAACCTGTCAGCCGCAGCCGGCAATCCGCTCTTCACACCGCTCTGCCGCGATCTTGCCACCGACCCGCTTGATGACACTCTCGAGGGCTGCGACATCGTGTTTCACCTGGCTGCCCGGCCAGGCGTGCGGCCCTCCTGGGTGGAGTTTCACGACTACGCCCAGTCGAACGTGCTCGGCACCCACCGGTTGCTCGACGCCTGCGCCCGCTCGGGCGTACGGCGGTTGGTCTACGCCTCGTCGTCCAGCGTCTACGGCCCGGCGGAGCGGCCCAGCCGCGAGACCGACCCGACCTGTCCGGTGTCACCGTACGGGGTAAGCAAGCTCGCCGCCGAGCAGCTGTGCCTGGCCTACGCCCGTCGCCCCGACAGCCGGCTCGGCGTCGTGGCGCTGCGCTACTTCACCGTGTACGGACCACGGCAGCGACCCGACATGGCCATCGGCCGGCTGCTGATCGCGGCCTATACCGGTCTGCCGGTCACCCTCTTCGGCGACGGCAGCCAACGGCGGGAGTTCACCTACATCACCGACGTCGTCGCCGCGACGATCGCTGCCGCTCACATCGATACCCGCTGCGCTGTGGTGAATGTCGGCGGCGGCGCGAGCGTGTCCATGCACGGCGCCATCCAGGAGGCGTCCACGGTTACCGGACGTCACATTCCGGTCCAGGTAGCCGACGCACAGCCCGGTGACGTTTCCGCCACGTCCGCGGACCTGACCCTTGCCGGCCGGCTGCTCGGCTACTGGCCCACCGTCGGCCTGCACGAGGGCATGGCCCGGCAGTCCTCCTGGCTGGTCAATCTCTCCCGCGACCGGCTCGCGGCCTTCACCTCCTGACCATGAAGGAAGGTTCTCATGATCGTCTTGAAAGCGGATTCCGCGAGCGAGTTGTTCACCGCCGCCTGCCAGGCGGTACTGCTCAACGGCCGCATCGCCTGCCCGCGCGACATGATGACCACTGAGGTCATCGGCGCGCACCTGTGCCTGAGCAACCCTCGACGCCGGCTGGTCTCCGTGCCACCCGTACGCGTCATCAACCCGGCATTCGCCGTCGCCGAGGCGCTGTGGATCCTCTCCGGCTCGGACGACCCGTGGATCTTCGACTTCAACGACAACCTGCGCCGCTACGCGGACGACGGGATCCTGCAGGGCGCGTACGGGCCACGCATCCGCCGGTGGGGCGGCAACCTCGACCAGCTCGACGCGGCCGTCCGGAAGCTGAGGGCCGACCGGGACTCCCGACAGGCCGTCGTCCAGATCTACGACCCGGGACGCGACCACCGCGGCTACCGCGATGTGCCGTGCACTCTCGGGTACCGGTTCCTGATCCGGCAGGGCCGACTCGAGATGCACACCACTATGCGAAGCCAGGACCTGTGGCTGGGCTTCCCGTACGACATCTTCGCCACGACACTCCTGCAGGAACTGATGGCCGGCTGGCTCGGTGTCGAGGTCGGCGAATACCACCACCACGTCGACTCGCTGCACCTCTACGCCGATCATGCTCCGGCTGCCGCCGAGTGTCTCCACCATGAACCGACCGTCACCGAGATGGATCGGATCGGCGTGGACTGGCCCAGCCTGGATGTTGTCCTCGCGCAGGTCATATCCGGAGACGCCGACCTTCCTGACGGCACCCTGTGGGACACGTTCGGGCTAGTGCTGACCAGCTACCGGACATGGAAGCTCGGCGAGCGGGACCTGGCTAGCAAGGTCGCCCACGACACCCCAGGGCCGCTCGGCGCTGCTCTCGTCGCCTGGTACCAGCACCTCACCCGGCCGGCCGTCGTATCGCCGGAGCTGGCATGACCGCGGATGTGGTGCTTGGGCTGTGCACGTACACGCATGACTCTGCGGCGGCGCTGCTGGTCGACGGCCACCTGATCGGCTTCGTCGAGGAGGAACGGCTCGACGGGGTCAAGCACAGCAATGCCTACCCGGCACACGGTGTCGCCTGGCTGCTCGACGAGGCCGGCCTGACGCCGTCGGACGTGACCACGGTCGCGTACAACTTCGACGGGCGCCGCTACCTACGCGCGCTGGGTCAACTGCCGACCCATCTGCGACAGGCTGCCAGCCGCGCCCGAGCCATACCACGGGCCCGCAGCTTCACCACGGTCCACCGCCGCTACCAGGTCCGGATGCGAGACCTAGCCGAGCGTTTCCCACGCGCACACCTCCGGCCAGTGCCGCACCATCGCGCGCATGCCCTGTACGCCTTCGCTGCCGCCGGTGTGGACGACGCGGCGGTCCTGATCGTCGACAGCCTCGGAGAGTTGCAGACCACCACCACCTGGCACGCCCGTCAACGCAACTCGCGGCTCAGCCTCGATCTGGCACACGCGATCGACGACCCGGCCTCCCTCGGCTACGCCTACGGTGCCGTCACCGAACACCTCGGCTGGCGCCGCGGTGACGAGGAAGGCACCGTGATGGCGCTGGCCGCCCTCGGCGACCCCGCCCGGTTCCGGGAGCTGATGTCTCGGGCGATCCAGCTCACCACCGACGGGTTCACCCTCGACCCAGCGCTGATCGCCCTGCGGGTGCTCGCCAGCCGCTACGGCCGGGTCACGCCCGCGTTCACCGCCGCAACGTGCCCGCCCCGCACGCCGACGGCACCGGTAGAGCTTGTGCACGCCGACCTGGCCGCCGCGCTGCAGGAACGCACCGAGCAGGTGATGCTGCATCTCGCCGCGCGGGCCCGGCGGCTGACTGGCTCCGGGCTGCTCTGCCTGGGTGGTGGAGTTGCGATGAACTGCGTCAGCGCCGGCCTCATCGCCCAGGCCGGCATCGTCGACGAGGTGCACGTACCGCCCGCCCCCGGCGATGCGGGCACCGCGATCGGCGCCGCCGCCCACGCCTGGCTCGACGTGACCAGCCGCCCACCCACCGGTCTCCGCCACCACTGCTACCTCGGCCCCGCCTATCCCGACCTGGCACTACCGGCAGCACCGCGCGCGGGACTGCACGCAAGCCGACCCGCCGAACCCGTTCAACATCTGGCCCGGCAGCTGGCCGACGGGGCGATCGTGGGGTTGTTCACGGGCGCGCTGGAGGCCGGCCCACGGGCACTGGGGCACCGGTCGATCCTCGCCTCTCCCTTGGAGGCCGGTGTGGTCGAGCGGCTCAACACCACCGTCAAGTTCCGCGAACCGTTCCGACCTTTCGCCCCCGTCGTCCTCGCCGACAGGGCCAACGACTACTTCCGGCTACGCCAACCGTCGCCGTACATGTCGCTCGCGGCTCCCGTGACCGAGCTGACCCGCGACAAGCTACCCGCGATCGTGCACGTCAACGGCACCGCCAGAGTCCAGACCGTCACCCGCGAGCAACACCCCTTCCTCGCCGACGTCCTCACCCGCTTCGGTGAGATCACCGGCCACCCCGTGCTGATCAACACCTCGCTGAACATCAAAGGCAAGCCAATCTGCGGTACACCAGAAATGGCGCTGGACTGCCTGACCGAATCCGGCCTGGACGCACTGCTCATCGAAGGCTGGTGGGTGACCAAATGAGAATTGGCTACAGCTTCTGGGGATTCCTCGGACCCGGCATCACCGACACCCCGGACGGAGGCCGCAGCCACCGCCGGACCTTAGTCGACGGGCTTCGTGCGGCCGGCCATGACATCGTCTTCCTTCAACCCAACCGGGACCTCTGCGAGGCCGGCGACGATCTCACCGGCCACTACCGCTGGGACGTCGGCCTGCCCGATATCGACGCGCTGTTCCTCGAATGGCGCTGGCCCATTCCCGGTCGTAACACCACCGTCTGCGGCCGATCCGGCCACACCTGCGACCTGCATCGACAGGTCGAACTGCTTGACCATTACACCCATCAGCTCGGCACCCCGACGCTCCTGTGGGACAAGGACCGCCGGCTGCTCGCAACAGACCCCCTTCGCCGTGCCCACAACGTGACCGTCTGTGAACCCGCTCTGCACCCGACTCCGGGCGCGGTGCCATTGCTCTTTCCCGTGGCCGACACTGCCGTCGACGCCGCTGACCCGGCTGCGCTGGCGGCCCTGCCCCGCCGGATTCCGCTCGTCTACGTCGGCAACCAGTACGACCGCGACCACGCGTTCGCCACCTACTTCGCGCCGGCCGCCGCCCAACTGCCCCACCTGATCGCTGGCAAGTGGGCCTACACCAGGCGATGGCCGGATCTGAACTTCATCGGCCGCGTTCCGTTCCCCAGAGTGTCCGCGATCTACGCCGATGCGCTCGCCACCGTCCTACTGCTTCCCGCCCGGTACGCCGAAGCAGGACAGATGACCCAACGGATCTTCGAGACCGTCCTTGCCGGCTGCGTGCCCCTGCTGCCTCGTGACGTCCGCGGCGCCGACGCCCTTGTTCCCTCGTCACTGATCGTCCGCGACGCCACGGACGTGCGGCACCGCATCGGCTGGCTCAGCGAGATCGCCGGCACCGGTGACCACGCCAACCTGATCGCGGGGTGCCTACGGCACCTCGACCCGTTCCGACTCTCGACCCAGCTCGAGGTGCTCACCTACCTGCTACATCACCGGGAGTCGGTGCCGTCATGACTCACCGTGTCGCCACCGGACGAGCGCACCACACCTCTACCCTGGAGAACCATGGACAGGATCGCCATCATCGGCTGCGGCGGCAGCGGCAAGTCCACCGTCGCACGCCAGCTGGCCCAGATCCTCGACGCGCCGTTGACGCACCTCGACGCGACCTACTACGACGAGCACTGGAAGCCGCTACCGCAGGACGAGTTCGCCGCCCAGCAGGAAAAACTGGTCGCTGGCGAACGATGGATCATCGAAGGCAACTATGCCGGCACCCTGCCGATCCGGCTCGCCGCCGCCGACACCGTGATCTTCCTCGACCTGCCGGCCATGACCTGCTTGTGGGGCATCGCCCAACGTCGCTGGCGATACCGCGGCGGGCAACACCAGCAGGACGGCGTCTACGACCGCATCACATGGAACTTCGTCCGCTACATCCTTGGCTACCGGCGCACCATGCGCCCACGAGTCCGGAACTTACTCCGCGAGCACGGGCCACACGTCCGCTTGATCACCCTCACCAGCCGCCACCAGGCCGCCCAACTGATCAAACGCGTCCGCGACGGGCAACCGCCCGTAGCCTGACCGCAGCTGAACGGGAGGCGACGAATGTCGGCCAACCCGTTCCTTGACCCCACGCTGGTCCACGGCGACCTCTACCGGGGCGACGGCCGGCTCGCTGACCGCACCCACGCGATGCATCGCGCCAAGATCAGCGGAAGCGACGTCGCCGACACGATTGCCGACCTGCTCGCCGCTCGGGTCCCGGCCGGGGCGGCCGTGCTCGACATCGGTTGCGGGCGCGGCACCACAACTCTGCGCCTGGCCGACCGGCTCCGGCCCTGGCGGCTCATTGCCGTCGATGCTTCGGCCGCGCTTCTCCATACCACCCGCGACCGCCTCGGGGACGCTGGGGCGTTGGGCTCGGTGGTCTGCGCTGACTTTCACCACCTACCCCTGCCCGACAACGTGGCTGACGCCACGGTCGCCGCCTTCTGCCTGTACCACTCGCCGACGCCGGCCGGGGCCATCGCCGAGATCGCCCGCTGCCTACGCCCCGGCGGTACAGCCGTCCTGGTCACCAAGTCGCTGGACAGCTACGCCGAACTCGACCATCTGGTCCACGCCGCCGGCCTCGACCCGCACGCCACCAGCCGACCGAGCCTCTACGAGAGCTTCCACAGCGGCAACCTGCTCACCATCGCCGCCACCAACCTGACCGTCCTCGACGTCCAGCACGAGGAACACGTCTTCCAGTTCGTGGACGCCACGCACCTCGCCCGGTACCTCATCACCACACCCAAATACCGGATCACCCTGACCGGCGGGATCCCTACTCTCGCCGCGGCCCTCCAACAGCGCCTGTCCGCACCGCCTTACACAACCCGATCCACCGTCAGCTTCGCCGTGGCGGTGCGGCCGTGAGTGGTGCTCTCTTCGTCAAGCGGTACGACGACCCAGAACGCTGCGCCGCCGCTGCCGCCCACCACGCCTGGCTGGCCGGCTTGGGCTCCGGCGTACGCCTGCCCGCGCTCGTCGCGCGGGGTGCCCGGCATCTCGTGTTCGAACGGCTGTCGGGGCGTGCACCGGACGTCGGAGATCTTCCTCGAGCTGCTGCAGCACTCGGCCGTCTTCACGCTGCCGCCCACCAATATGAGCTTCGGGCCGCCCACCTGGACCGACCTCACACCACCTCGACCGGACTCGTGATCCCCGACTTCGCCAGCCCGCGTCAGGCGGCGCTACACCGCGCCGCTGCCGCGGCGGGCATCCACGGATCGGTCATTGGTGCCGTACTCGACAGAACCGCGGTTCCCGTGACGTTCTACAAGGACCCGAATATTCGGAACTACCTCGTGAACGACAACGAGCTCGCTGTCGTCGACTTCGACGACCTGACACTCGCTCCCTTCGGCTACGACCTGGCTGGCCTCCTGGTCACCGCATCCATGACTTACGGCCGCCTCGCTGACCAATCGATCACTCGCTGTCTGCGCGCCTACCGCGTCGCTGTTGCGCCTCAGATTTGCAGCTCGGCCGACTTGAAACGGTACGCCGAGCTGCACCACCTGCTGACTCTGCGATATCTCGGCCGCAACGGATACCGGCACCCCTGGCCCACCGTCCGGCCTTGGCCGGACCCGTCCCTCACCGAACCGACCTGAGGAGGAACCCCCGAATGGCCCCGACAACCGAACTCGTCATCGCTCGCCACGGCGAAGCCGCCTGCAACGTCGCCGGAATCGTCGGCGGCGAACAGGGCTGTACCGGCCTAACCGACCTCGGCCGAAACCAGGCGGAGCTACTGGCCGCCCGCCTGGCCGCCGAACACGCCAAACAGCCCTACGTTGCCCTCTACGCCACACCCCGACTCCGCGTCACCCAGACCGCCGAGATCATCACTCAAGCTCTGCACTTGCCCGCCACCATCGACCTTGACCTCCGCGGCCCCGACCACGGCGACGCCGACGGCCGACCCTGGGTCGACATCAAGACTTCCTTCCAGGGGCCGCCTCAGCACAGCCCAGACCGCCAGTACGCTTCCGGCTCCGAGACATGGAACGAGTACCTCTACCGGGCGACCGCAGCACTGCAGAAGATCCTCGCCGGCCACGAGGGTGAACGAATCCTCATCGCCGCCCACGGCGAAACCGTCGAAGCGGCCCACAACCTGCTCCTCGGCCTCCCCCGGAACGCTTCCCTGCGGCTCGGCTTCGTCACCGACCACGCCTCCGTCGCCCGGTGGCAGCGACCGACCAACCGCTTCGGCCGCACCATCTGGCAACTCGTCAGCCACAACGACACCCGACACCTCCGACCCCACCATGGCTGACATCAGCGTTCACCTCGCGCTCTGCCAACGTCTCCTCGACACCGACGCCAAGCCCGTGAGCTGGCACCCCGGCCACGCCAGCACTCGCGCCCTACGCGCCTCGACGACCGCGCAAGGTGAGGTCATCGTCAAGATCCACCGCCGGCCCGCACGCCACACCCAGGAAGTCCACGCTTACCGCACCTGGGTCCCCGCGCTCGGTGACAGGGCGCCCCGGCTTCTCGCGACAACCGACGACCCACCGGCCATCGTCATCACCGCCGTACCGGGCGTCCCACTCAGCCAGCGGCAGCTCGACCCCGAGTCCGAGCAGGACGCATACCGGCAGGCAGGACAACTACTCAAGACACTGCACGCCGCCGAACCGCCCCGCCTCGAACCGGACTGGACGGCCTGGCTTGCCGAACGCGCCGAGTACTGGATTCGCCTCGCTGGAGATCGGATCACGCCCAGCTACCGCGCCGAGGTTCGCGCCCACATGCGAGCGCTACGAGAACTCGCACCGCTACCGGCCGCGCCGTGCCACCTCGACTTCATGCCTCGCAACATGCTCTACGGCGACGACGGCATAGTCCGGCTGATCGACTTCGAGCACAGCCGCTACGACCTTGCGCCTCGCGACCTCGTACGCCTCGCCACCCGCATCTGGCCCCTCCGCCCAGACCTGCGCGAAAGCCTCCTCAACACCTACGGTCCACTCACCGCCGCAAACGAGAATCTAATTCAGCACTGCGCACACCTGGACGCCCTGACCGAGGAGGTCAGGATGAGGTCGCCCTCGCCGAAGTGCTCCCATGGATCAACTGGCATCGACCCGTTGGGACATCCCATTACAGGATCCGGGCAACCATAAGATCACTAACGAGGTTGGATAAGCTCTCGCCAAGCTCAGGCTGTCTCCCTCATGGGCTGCCCATCGTGCAGGGAGGAGGATGTCGGGCCCTCCTGCCTCGGCAGGCTGGTCACCTTCTTCATGCGGGGCTCGCGCCCGAAGAAGGCCCGATACTTCTCCACGGTACCGATCTCCTTGACGATCCGCTTCACCCAAGCCGGAGTATAGGCGTAGCTCTTGAACGCCTCGTTGTAGACGCAGTACCGGGCGTCGGTGTCACACGGATCGGAAGCCCCGGCAGTAGGCCGTACCGCGAGCCGCCTCCACATCTCGATGTGCTCGCGCTGAACGTTGAACTCAAAGGGCAACTGGCTTTCGACAAGACAAGCAACGCGACTGGGAAGCAGTTTGTCCTTGTCCGCCACCTCGACATGCCGATTCTTGATGATGACTGTTCCTTGCCGGCCCGCCTCCATCATGACCCTGCGTTCATCCTCGCTCAGGTCATCGAGCTTGACGAAGTCGATCGCCAAGTCGGCATCGGTCTTCGAACCGACAACAGGCACCAGCCGAACCCGGTAGTCGTACTTCAAGTCATCCAGCACAGCCGGATCGATGGCCGCTTCGAACCTCGCGACCAGATCGCGGGTGCCCTTCGGCAACTTCGCGGCAGTCGCTCGAAGCTGCTCACGTCCTTCGGCGGTCAGGGACTGGAGCGAGACGGGGAAGCGGAGTCGTTCGGCGAGGCTGAAGGTGCCTCCGAAGTGGCTCACCATCTCATGCTCGTAGTTCATGACAAGCGCCTGCGCCTTGCCGCCTGTCGCGACCTTCGCGTTGTGCTCGTATCGATGCTCCACTTTATTACGGAGCGCTACGAACAGCTCTGCGTTCAGCCTGACCGGGTCGCTGCTGTTGGGGTAGCGCTGCTTCAAGCAGAATTCAAGATCCCACGCCTTCGGCTCGCCGTCGATCAACTTGTACTCGCCGGTCTGGGCGTCCTTGTAGTGATAGTCGATCTTTGCCTGGTGGAACTCAGCATGCAGCAGGTAGTGCCAGGCCTTGTGCATGTGGGTGAGGAAGTCGCAGTAGTTGCCGCTTGAGCAGTTCCACTCGTCCACTGCTTTTAGGGCGTGTCGCTGCGACTCGGTGAGGATGTGGCGCCAACGGGCGTATGCCATTTCGTATGTCCTTCACGTCCAGCATGAAGGATCACACTTAGAGGCCGCCCAAGACAAGCGGAATCTACCCTGGCCACGTACGAGGCAGCCGGTCATGGAAACACGGGGGTGTCGCGGTCGCACCGGCTGACGACCCTGCAATCGCTCGCCGGCCAGTCGGTAGGACAGCAATGCCCCTGCCGCACTCGACCGACCAGCCGTGGATTCAGCCCGGCCCGGGGTCGGGGCTGCAAACAACCAGCGCCACCCGGTGCCGCTGATGTCCGCGAGCACAGCGCCTGGTCCCTACAGCGCCTGAGCCGTCCAACGGCTCCCGAGCACCCACCGAGCGACCACCCACCAACCACGTACGCGAAAAAGGCCCCGACCCGGTGTGAACCACCAGGTCAGAGCCTTGATCGTTGGTGCGCCGCCAGGGACTCGAACCCCGAACCCGCGGATTAAGAGATTGATCTTGGTCGAGTCATTTAATCCATGTCGGTCGCTGAAGTCCAGCTTTTCGTGTTCGTGGCCCTGCTTCCTCAAGACGGTGTCCCACTCAGTCCGTCCGTTGCGAGCCTGTCCC
>NZ_SMKJ01000104.1:0-19880 GCF_004348615.1 Micromonospora sp. KC207 | reverse complement strand
GCGCTGCGGTGTGGAGGTCCAGGCTCATCGACGGTCCTTCTCGTCGGTCGGCGCGACCCGTCCGCGCGGGCTACGCCGGGGGATTACCGGCCTTCCGCGTGGACGCGCCGGGGGGTCACCGGCCCGGCCGCGCGGGCGGCGCCGGGGCTTACCGGGCACCGCGGGTGGCGCCGACAGTCGCCTGTCGACGCCACCCGCGGTCGGTTCGGCCGGTCACTTACCGGCGGCCTCGCCGTTCTTCAGCGCTGCCTGCCACTGCTCGGCGGCGGGCTTGCCCTGCTCGACGGCGCGCAGGGTGTTCTCCACGGCGGTGCGGACCGCCTGGTTCTTCGGGCCGAGGTAGACCGGCTTCAGCTCGCTCGCACCGGCGGCGAAGATCTTGCCGACCGGGGCGTTGGTGAAGTATGCGTTGGTCGAGTCGGCGACGGCCGGGTCGGCCAGGGCCTGCGGCGACGAGGGCAGGTTGCCGACCTTCTTGAACGCCTCGGTCTGGCCCTTGGCGCTGGTCAGGAACTTCACCAGCTCCGCGGCCTCCTTGGCGTGCTTGCTGGACTTCGGCACGGCCAGGAAGGAACCGCCCCAGTTGCCGCCGTTGCCGGGGGCCTTCGCGACGTCCCACTTGCCGGCCGCCGCGTCACCGGCCTGGCCCTTGATGACGCCGGTCATCCAGGCGGGGCAGGCGATGGTGGCGAAGGTGCCGTTCTTGAAGCCGGCGTTCCACTCGTTCGAGAACGACTGGAGGTTGTTCGACAGGCCGGCGGCGATCATCTTGGTGGTGAGGTCGTACGCGGTCCGCACGTCCGGGTTCTCGCCGATGACCAGCTTGTTGCTCTTGTCGTAGTAGGTGTAGCCGGTGCCGTTGCCCGCGGTCTGCATCAGCACGACGTTGTAGAAGTTGGTCGCCGAGTCGACGAACTTGTGCTTCTTGTCGGCGGCGACGAACTTCTGGCCGGCGGCGATGAACTGGTCCCAGGTCGGCCAGAGCGCGCCGACCTCTTCGCGGTCCGTCGGCAGGCCGGCGGCCTTGAACAGGTCACTGCGGTAGCACAGCGCCATCGAGCCGACGTCGGTGCCGAGGCCGAGGACCGTCCCGTCCGGGGTGGTGCCCTGCTCCCACTTCCACGGCAGGAAGTTGCTCTTGAGGTCGTTCGCGCCGTGGTCGGCCAGGTTCACGAACTTGCCGGCCTGGCCGTAGAACTGGACGATCGTGCCCTCCTCGAGGGCCACCACGTCACCGGCGCCGGCACCGGCGGTGATCTGCTGGGTGAGGCGGGTGTTGTAGTCACCGAGGCCGAGGCCCTTGCCCCGCTCCTGGATCTTGATGTTCGGGTGCTCCGACTCGAACTGCTTGTAGAGCTCGTCGTAGCCGAAGCCCTGGTCGCCGAAGACGTCGACGACGAGGGTGATCGGGCCGTCGCTGCTGTTCGAGTCCGAGTCGTCACTGCCGCAGGCAGAAGTGGTGGCGATCATCGCGACGGACGCGAGCGCGATGGCCGCGAGCCGCCGGCGACGGATTGGGACGCTCATCCGAGACCCCTCTTTCGGTGGTGAGGCTGTGTCATGTGGTGGGGGTGCTGTGCAGGCGCTCACGGCCGACGGCCGGAGCCCACGGTCGACGCCCGGCGGGGTGACGGAAAGAGATCCGCAACACAGGCCGGGAGCGCTCCCATGAGACTGGAGGAGAGTCCCGGAGGTGTCAATAACCCAATGGGAGCGTTCCCAGATCGTTACCGCCGTGTGTCAGACCGTCGCTTCAGGCCGCTCAATGAGGCATTGCGGTGACACAGCGGCATCACGTCACCCCCGACCGCGCCCTGTCCGCGACATCGCGGCGTCCCGCTGACGGCGCACGCGTGGAGGCGTCGACTTCGCTGGCGGCGCGCCGGCACGGACGGCCGCGCCCGACTCACGGCCGGCTGCGTCCCGGCACGGGGCTGCCGCGTCTCGACCTTCAACCGACTGGGGTTCGCCGGCGCCGGCGATCCCATCTCCGATCCGCGGCCCGCTACGGCATGTCCGCGACATGGGAGCGTTCCGCGCGTCGGCCATCCCGGTGGAATGCGCACCGACCCACGGTCGTTACACCTGGACCCGCCACCACCAGCCACCCCCTCCTGCCGTTGTTCGGGCGCCTCGACGTGGTGCACACACCCACCCCTCCCGGGTAGGTGTCGACCCCCGATTGGAGTCACCCCCATGAACACGACGATCCTGCGCAACAGCATCCTCGGCATCGCCGGCCTCGCCTTCGCCAGCGGCCTCGCCGCCGGCCCCCTGCACCACACCGACACCACCACCACCCACACCCGCCCCGCCGCCGTCCAGGCCGACAAGACAAACGGCGTGGACACCACCAAGCTCATCCCCCACGGCGTACAGGGCACCCAGTCCCACATCGACCTCAACGCCGAACAGACCGCCAACGTCAAGGCCATCATCGCCGCCACGAAGAAGACCGGCCTCGACGAACGAGCCGCGGTGATCTCCATCGGCACCGCCCTGCAGGAGTCGAAGCTGGAAAACCTGGGCCACCTCGGCGACCGCAACGACCACGACTCCCTCGGCCTGTTCCAACAACGCCCCTCCAGCGGCTGGGGCACCCCCGAACAGATCACCAACCCCGAATACGCCACCACCGCGTTCCTCAAGGGCCTACGCCAGGTCGACGGCTGGCAGAACATGCCCCTGACCGACGCCGCCCAGACCGTCCAGGTCTCGGCCTACCCCGACGCATACGCCCAATGGGAACAGCAGGCCGCCGACCTCGTCGCCCAGCACTGGAACAACTGACCCACACCCACAGACACGCACAGACACCCACGCACAGACACGCCACCGGCCGGGCCCCCACACAGGGGACCCGGCCGGCCGGCACCCCAGGTCCTTGCACTGCTCCCTGGCGTGGGTGTCAGCAGAGGTGGCGGAGGAGGGTGGCGGCGCGGGCCGAGTCGAAGGCGTCCGGGTCGTACCCGTCGCCGGCCCAGTCCCGCAGCCTCCGGTGCTCGGGGTGCTCCGGGTCGGCGAGCGCCGCCAGCAGCACCTGGTGCCCGGCCGGGCCGCCGGCGTCCTCCGGTGGGCAGGCCCGCTCGCCGGCCTGGCAGGTCGGGTACCGCTCGTCCGGGTCGGCGGTGAAGGCGTCCTCGACCAGGAGGTCGTGCTCCCACCAGTCGCCGAAGTCGTAGGTGTAGTGGAAGCGGCTGCCCTTGCCGAGCACCGCGTCCAGCCGGATGTCCAGCTCGTCGCGCACGGTCAGTTCCCCGTCCGGGTCGGGCTGGCCGTACTGCGTGCCGTCGATTTCAAACGAGTGCAGGTGGCAGTCGCGCCAGCCCATCGCGTGCTGCACGACCCGGTGCAGCCGGTCCAGCGTGTACCCGGCGGGGACCAGCACCCGCCGCCAGACCGGGGGGTGGACCCCGACGAGGGACACCTTCAGCTGGAAGATCTGACGTGGCATGTGCTGCCCCCTCCCTCCACGACATAGGCTGCCGGCATGATCTGCCGAGCCTGCCGGGAACGGCGGCACGACGAATGTCCGGGCCGGAAGTGGTGCGACTGCCAGCACCGTACCCCCGAACCCACCCCTCCGGTCACGGGTCCGGCCGGCGAATGAGCGCCGAGGCTCCGATTTCCCGTCTCTGGCCGGCCCCGTCGGCCGGACTGGACGACGCGGAGCTGACCGCGCTGTACGGCCGGGCGGACCGGCCCCACCTGCGGGTGAACTTCGTGACCAGCGTCGACGGCGCGGTTTCGCTCGACGGCTACTCCGCCGGGCTGTCCGGTGAGCCGGACAAGCGGGTCTTCGGCCTGCTGCGGATGCTCTGCGACGGGCTGCTGGTGGCCGCCGGGACGCTGCGGCACGAGGGGTACCGCGCGGTGCGGCTCGACGCGCCACGCCGGGCCTGGCGGCGCGAGCACGGGCTGGCCGAGTATCCGACCCTGGTGGTGGTCTCCGGCTCGCTGGACCTGGATCCGGCGCAGGCGGCCTTCGCCGACGCGCCGGTGCGGCCGGTGGTGCTCACCCACGCCGCGGCCGAGGCGCCACCGCGTCTGGCCGAGGTGGCCGAGCTGGTGCGCTGCGGAGCCGACCGGGTAAATCTCGCCGCCGGGCTCGCCGAGCTGCGCCGGCGCGGCCTCGGGCAGGTGCTCTGCGAGGGCGGCCCGCACCTGTTCGGCGCGCTCACCGCCGCCGATTTGGTCGACGAGGTCTGCCTCACCGTCGCACCGCTGCTCGCCGGGGGCGGCCCGGGGCGGATCGCCGCGGGGCCCGCCGGCGGGCACCGGGAGCTGTCGCTGCGGCACGTGCTGGCCGCCGGTGGCGCGCTGATGCTCCGCTACACCCGCGACGCCGCCCCGGCCCCGCCGACCGCCAGTTCCTAGGCGGGGCGACCGCGCGGGGCGGGCCGTCGCCGTAGGTCACGCAGCAGCTCGATGGATGCCGACGTCGCTGTTGTGCCGAGCAACCGCTTCCTGTCATGCCGGCGGCCAGAACTTCCTCGACACCGTACGCGTTCGGAAGAACGCGACCAGTGATGCCCGGGCGGGCGGCGGCGTGGCGTCCGCCGCGTCGCGTGGCAACCTGTCACATCCCTCGGGCAGGATGCTCCTCGTGTGCCGTGACCGAGACGACCAGCTGACGGGAGCGGGCCGATGAACGAGCGCCTGCCGATCACCGACGACGGGTCCGAAGGCCCCGGCGAGGGGGTCGGTCGCGTGCTCGGCACCGCCGACGCCACCCCGCTGACATTCTGGACGGCCGTGGCCCCCGGCAGCTATCTCCAGCTCGACGACGTGGTGGTGACCCGGCGAGAAATGCCCGACCGGGAGCCGGTGACCATCGCCGGGGTGGTCACCCAGGTGCGGGCTCGGCACGAGGGGGCCCAGTTCGACTCGGACGTCTTCGCCATCGCCGACGGCACCCTGCCGGCGATGGTGCAGGAGGCCGCCGAGATCACCACGACCCGGGTCGACCCGGAGGTCTACGTCCCGCCGACGCCGGGGGCGGTGGTGCACCGCGCCGAGGGCGACGCGCGGGCCCGGGCGCTGCACTTCGACCGGATGGAACGGCGGATCCCGATGGGGATGGGCCGCGACGGGGTGCCGGTCTACCTCAACGCCGACTTCCTCGACGGCACCCGGGGCGCGCACGTCTCCATCTCCGGCATCTCCGGGGTGGCCACCAAGACCAGCTTCGCCACGTTCCTGCTCTACTCGGTCTTCCGCTCCGGCGTTCTCGGCGGTGACGCGGTCAACGCCAAGGCGCTGATCTTCAACGTCAAGGGCGAGGACCTGCTGTTCCTCGACCACCCCAACACCCGCCTCGACGACGCCACCCGCGCCGGCTACGCCAAGCTCGGGCTGAGCGCCGGGGCGTTTCCCGACGTGCGGGTGTACGCCCCGCCCCGGGTCGGCGACTCCTCCGGCACCCCCGACGTGAGCAGCCGGCTGACCGGGGTGGACAGCTTCTACTGGACGCTGAGCGAGTTCTGCGCCGACCGCCTCCTGCCGTACGTCTTCGCCGACGCCGACGACGAGCGCCAGCAGTACACGATGGTCGTCCACTCGGTCGCCGCCCACCTGGCCCGCTACGCCCAGCCCGCCGACGGCGGGGTGAGCGTCGACGGGGTACGCCTCGGGTCGTACACCGACCTGGTCGACCACATCGTCGAGCAGCTCAACGACGACGAGACCCGCGGCGACTGGGCGGGCAGCGCCGTCGGGCTGGGCACGGTCAACGCGTTCGCCCGGCGGCTGATCGGCAGCAAGAAGGACCTGGCCCGGCTGATCCGGGGCGACCTGGCCACCCGCCGCCCGCACTCGATCAACACCAGCGAGTCCGCGCAGGTGACCGTGGTCGACCTGCACAACCTGCCCGACCGGGCGCAGCGGTTCGTGGTCGGCGTGACGCTCAAGAGCGAGTTCGAGCGCAAGGAGAAGGCGGGCACGGCCAAGCCGCTGCTCTTCGTCGTCCTCGACGAGCTGAACAAGTACGCCCCCAGGGAGGGCTCCTCCCCCATCAAGGAGGTGCTGCTCGACATCGCCGAGCGGGGCCGCTCGCTCGGGGTGATCCTGGTCGGCGCGCAGCAGACGGCGAGCGAGGTGGAACGGCGGATCGTCACCAACTCGGCGATCCGGGTGGTCGGCCGGCTCGATCCGGCCGAGGCGTCCCGCCCGGAGTACGGCTTCCTGCCGCCGGCTCAGCGCCAGCGGGCACTGCTGGCCAAGCCAGGCACGATGTTCGTCAACCAGCCGGACATCCCGGTCCCACTATGCCTGGAGTTTCCCTTCCCGGCGTGGGCCACCCGGGTCTCCGAGGCCGGCCGGGCGCCCTCGGAGACGCTACGGTCGATCACCGGGGCGGCCGATCCGTTCGCGGTGGTCGGCTCCGGCGGCGGCACGAGCGACGACGACATCCCGTTCTAGGGGGCACCGGGCCATGAAGATCCTGCACACCTCGGACTGGCACGTCGGCAAGGTGCTCAAGGGGCAGTCCCGGGCCGAGGAGCACAAGCAGGTCCTCGCCGGGGTGATCGACGTCGCCCGCGCCGAGCAACCCGACCTGGTGATCGTCGCCGGCGACCTGTACGACACGGCCGCGCCCACCCCGGAGGCGACCCGGCTGGTCACCCGGGCGCTGACCGCGCTGCGTCGCACCGGCGCCGACGTGGTGGCCATCGGCGGCAACCACGACAACGGCCAGGCCCTCGACGCGCTGCGGCCGTGGGCCGAGGCCGCCGGCATCACCCTGCGCGGCGGCGTGCGGGACAACCCGGACGAGCACGTCATCGACGGCACGACGGCCGGCGGAGAGCGGTGGCGGGTGGCCGCGCTGCCGTTTCTGTCCCAGCGGTACGCCGTGCGGGCCGTCGAGATGTACGAGCTGACCGCCGCCGAGGCCACCCAGACGTACGCCGACCACCTGGGCCGGGTGCTCGGCCGGCTCACCGAGGGCTTCGCCGAGCCCGACCGGGTGCACCTGGTCACCGCCCACCTCACCGTGGTCGGGGCGGCCACCGGCGGCGGCGAGCGGGACGCGCACACCGTCCTCGGGTACGCCGTGCCGGCGACGGTGTTCCCGGGCACCGCGCACTACGTTGCGCTGGGCCACCTGCACCGCTCGCAGCGGGTTTCCGGCCCCTGCCCGATCCGGTACAGCGGCAGCCCTCTCGCCGTGGACTTCGGCGAGCAGGAGAACGTCCCTTCGGTGACGATCGTCGAGGTGACCGCGACCAGCGCGGCGCGCATCCGGGAGGTGCCGGTGCCGGCGGCGGTGCCGCTGCGCACGGTGCGGGGCACTCTGGACCAGCTCGCCGAGATCGCCCCGCCGGACGGCTGGCTGCGGGTGTTCGTCCGGGAGCAGCCCCGGGCCGGGCTGCGCGAACAGGTGCAGGAGCTGCTACCGCGGGCCCTGGAGATCCGGATCGACCCGGAGATGGTGCCGGCCCCCGGCAGCGGCGCCCGCACCGCCCAGCGGGCCGGCCGCTCCCCCCGGGAGCTGTTCGCCGACTATCTCGACAGCCGGGGGCACGGCGACTCCGACGTCCGGGAGTTGTTCGACGAGCTCATCGAGGAGGTGGACCGCTGATGCGCCCGATGCGGCTGGACATGGCGGGCTTCACCGTCTTCCGCGACGAGACCACCGTGGACTTCACCGACGCCGACTTCTTCGCCCTCGTCGGCCCGACCGGCTCCGGCAAGTCGACGGTGCTGGACGCCATCTGCTTCGCCCTCTACGGCACGGTGCCCCGCTGGGGCGGGACGCGGGGGCTGGGCAACGCGCTCGCCCCGTCCGCCACCGAGGCGCGGGTCCGGCTGGTCTTCGAGTCCGCCGGGGACCGCTACGTGGCGACCCGGGTGGTCCGCCGTGACGGCCGGGGCAACGTCAAGACCGCCAACGCCGGGTTGCAGCTCATGCCGGCCGGGTTCGACGTGACCAAGCTGGACACCGGGCTCAGCCCGGAGGACCTGGGCGAGGTGGTCGCCGGCACCCCGGCCGAGATGGACCGGGCCGTGCTGGAGGCGGTTGGGCTGCCGTACGAGCAGTTCACCAGTTGCGTGGTGCTGCCGCAGGGGCAGTTCGCCGATTTCCTGCACGCCCGGCCCGCCACCCGGCAGCAGATCCTGGTGAACCTGCTCGGCCTCGGCGTCTACGAGGAGGTGCAGCGGCGGGCCACCGAGCGGGCCGGGCAGGCCGAGGCGAAGCTGGAGGCGGTCGACCGGATGCTCGGCGGGCTCGCCGACGTCGACGACGCGGCGCTGGCCGAGGCGCAGGCCGACATCGGGCGGGCGCACGAGCTGGCGGAGACGGTCGCGGCGGCCGTACCGGAGCGGGATCGGGCCCGGGCGGCGGCGCGGGACGCGCACGCGGCGCTGGCCGCCCTCGACGCCGAGCTGGCCGTGCTCGACGCGGTGCGCGCGCCGGCCGGGGTGGCCGAGGTGGCCCGGGTGGTGGCCGACGCGCGGGCCGAGCAGGCCGAGGCGGCGGGCGCGGTGACGCTGGCCGAGGAGCGAGAGGAGAAGCTGCGCGGTGAGCTGGCCGGCGCGGGCGACGAGAGCGCGTTGCGGCTGCTGCTGAAGGCGCACGCCGACCGGGACCGGCTCGCCGGGCACGCCGCGTCGGTGGCCACGGCGGTGACGGCCGCCGAGGCCGAACACGACGCGGCGGTGGCCGCGCTGGCGCAGGCGCGGGCGGTGGCCGAGCGGGCCGAGGCGGAGCTGGAGGCGGCGTTCCGGGCGCACGAGGAGGCCAAGGCCACCGACCAGGCGGCGGCGCTGCGGGCGCACCTGGTCGACGGGGCGGCCTGCCCGGTCTGCGAGCAGGTGGTGCCCCGGGTGCCCGCCGTGCCGACCGGTTCGGCGGTGGCGCGGGCCACCGCCGAGGGGAAGGCGGCCCGGGCGGCGGCCCAGGCGGCGCAGCGGGTGGTGCAGGAGCGCGACGCGGCGGCGCGGGACCTGGAGCGGGTGCTGCTGCGGACCCGCGCCGAGCACGACCAGCTCCGGGGGCGGCTGGCCGAGCTGGACGAGCAACTCGCCGATGCCGCCGCCCCGGCGGCGCTGCGGCACGACCTGGCCGAGCACGCCCGGCTGCGCAGGGCCCTCGACGAGGCGGCGGGCGCGGTCCGACTGGGGCGGGACGCCGCCCGGCGGGCCCGGGGGGCGCTCGACGGGGCCGAGGAGCGGCTGCGCGCCGCGTGGCGGGACTTCGACGCGACCCGCGACGGCCTGGCCCGGTTCGGCCCGCCTGCCGCCGACCGGGACGACGTCGCCGCGGCCTGGGCGGCGCTGGCCGGGTGGGCCGACGGGGAGGCGGCGCGGCGGCGCGCGGACCGGTCGGGGCTGGCCGAGGCGGTCGCCGGGGCGGAGGCCGCCGAGGCGGCCGTCCAGGAGCGGATCGCGGGCGTCTTCGCCGCCGCCGGGTTGGCTGCCGGGGACGACCCGGTGCGGGCGGCCACCGTCGCGGTGGAGCGCGCCGAGGCCGCCCACCGGCGGCTGGTGGAGCGCCGCGAACAGGCCGCCGAGCTGCGCGAACAGCTGGCCGGGCACGAGCGGCAGGCCCGGGTCGCCCGCGCCCTGGCCGGACACCTACGGGCCAACAACTTCGAGCGCTGGCTGCTCGCCGAGGCGCTGGACCTGCTGGTCGACGGCGCGTCGGGGATCCTGCGCGAGCTGTCGGGTGGCCAGTACGACCTGGTGCACGACAAGGGCGAGTTCTTCGTCGTCGACCACCACGACGCCGGGCTGCGGCGCGGGGTGCGCACCCTGAGCGGCGGTGAGACGTTCCAGGCGTCGCTGGCTCTGGCCCTGGCGCTGTCGGAGCAGCTCGCCGGGATGTCCACCACGGCGGCGACCCTGGAGTCGATCGTCCTGGACGAGGGGTTCGGCACCCTGGACACGGCCACACTGGACACGGTGGCGGCCACCCTGGAGAGCCTGGCCGCCCGGGGCGACCGGATGGTGGGTGTGGTCACCCACGTGCCGGCGCTGGCCGAACGCATCCCGGTCCGGTTCGAGGTCAGCAAGGACGCCCGCACGGCCCGCGTGTTACGGACCGGCCGGTGACCGGCCCGGCGGGGCAGGAGCCACCACCCGGGGCACCGCCCGAGCTGTTCGTCGACACCTGGGACCCGGGCTACGGCGCGTCGTTCGAGGCGGTGCCGGGCGGGCCGGCGACGCCGAGCAGCCAGCAAATCGACGCAGACGTGGAACTGCCGGCGGTAAACTGGCGGGCCGTGGACGTCCGGCCCGGGGTGCGGGCGCCGGCCGTGGTGCTGCTGGTCGACGGGGTACGCCGGGTCGACGCGAGCGTGTGGACGGCCGAGGCCGACGGCGCGTCGTTCCCCGGCCTCGCCGCCTCGTACGCGGCCGGGGTGGTCCGCTGCGACCTGGAGCGGGGCGCCGCCCGGCTCGCCGGAACTCAGGTGCGTCGGGGCCTGTTCACCGCCAGCCCGTCGGCCCGGGAGGTGCGGGCCGGTACGGTGCGCTACCCGGTGCACCGGGTCGGCGGCACCGGCGAGCTGGCCAAGCTCCAGGCGGCCGTGCAGGGGCCGCTCACCGCGCTCGAGGTGGAGGTTTCCGGGGCGGCCCGGGTCGACGGGGACCTGCTGGTCGTCGACGGCCCGCTGCGCAGCCGCCGGCAGCTTCCCCGCGCGCTCGGGTACGTCAAGACCCAGCACAGCCAGTACCTCGACGCCCGACTGACCGCCGTGGTCACCGGGCTGCGGGCCGGCCAGCGGTCCCCGGTGTTCAAGCTCGGCACGGCCTGGGGCGGGTACTCCTGGTACTTGCGGCTGCCGGTGGCCGCCGGCGCGCCGTGGGCCGGCATCGTGCGGGTGGAGTGCTCGGCCGAGCTGGCCGAGGAGGAGGCGATCGCCCTGGCCGACCTGTCGCTGGTCACCCTCCCCCGGTTCGCGTCCACCCCGTACAAGGACCCGCGCGCCCCGCAGAACCTCATCCCGATCGCCGGCCTGGAGCGCCGCCTGCGGGCGCTGCTCGGCGACGCCCGCCTGCTGCACCGGGCGCTGACCGCCGCGGCCCGGGGTCGCGGGCCACGCCGATGACGACCGGGTCCGCCGCGACGTCGGCTCCGGCGGGCGGTCGCTGATGGGCCGCCGCCGGGGCGCGGACCGGGTGACCGCGCGGGTCGACACCGGCGAGGCCGAGCTGGTCCCGGACGCCGACCGGCCGGGGTCGTTCACCCTGCTGCTCGACGGCGCGCCGCAGTCACATGTGGACCTCGCCGACCCCACCCATCTGGAGTTCGAGTACGTCCGGCGGCTGGCCGCCGCCCTCGACCTGATCGCACCGGCAGGTGCCCCGCTGCGGGTGCTGCACCTCGGCGGCGGTGCGCTCACCCTGCCCCGGTACGTGCAGGCCACCCGCCCCGGCTCCACCCAGCGGGTGTCCGAGGTGGACGCCGCCCTGGTCGACCTGGTCCGCCGCGAGCTGCCCTGGCCGGCCGACCCCCGGCTGCGGGTGCGGGTCGCCGACGCGCGGGCCACCCTGGCGTCCAGCCGGGATGCCGGCTACGACGTGGTGGTCGCCGACGTCTTCGCGGGTGCCCGCACCCCGGCACACCTGACCAGCGTGGAGTACGCGACCGAGGTGGCCCGGGTGCTGCGCGCGAACGGCTGGTACCTGGCCAACGTCGCCGACGGTCCGCCGCTGCGGTACGCCCGCGCCCAGGTCGCCACGGTGCGCGCGGTGCTGCCGCGGGCCTGCCTGATCGGCGACGCGGCGGTGCTGCGCGGGCGGCGCTACGGCAACCTGGTGCTGGTCGCGGGCCGGTTGCCCCCGCCGGTGCCGGAGTTGACCCGGCGGGCGGCCGGGGACTGGTTCCCGGGCCGGGTGCTGGCCGGCGACGAGCTGGACCGGTTCGCCGGCGGGGCCGCCGTGGTACGCGACGCCGACGCCACCGACTCCACTCCACCCCCGCCGGGAATTTTTTCGGTCCGCCGTTGATCCGCTGGGGAGTCTGGTGCGTATCACCAGGCGGCCATGCCCGTGGGGGGTCGGGCTGATGTCATCGGACACCCGGAGGTCTGCATGCATGCGGTGGCGGCCGGCTGGCACGGCGACGCGGTGAGGGCGGACTGGATGTCCGCCCGCGCGCAGCCGCAGTCCCGCGCGTCCAGGTCGACCCGGGGGGTCGACGTGCACCCCGTCGACAGCCAGAATGGCCCGGTGTCTCCGCGACCAGCACCCGGGCGGCACCAGGCCGTGTCCACTGAGACCAGCCACTCGGACCAGTTGATCCGGCTGCTCTACGCCGAGCACGCCGGGCCGCTGCTGGCGTTCGTCATGCGGCTCACCGGCGGGGACCGGCAACGCGCCGAGGACATCGTGCAGGAGACACTGCTGCGGGCCTGGCGCAACGCCCACCGCCTCGGCGCGCAGGGGCAGGGCTCGTTGCGGCCCTGGCTGGTGACGGTGGCCCGGCGGATCGCCATCGACGAGCACCGCAGCGAACAGGCCCGCCCGGCCGAGACGTACGACCGGGACCTGACGGCCTTCGCCGAGTCGGACAGCACCGACCGGGTGCTGCGCACGATGACGGTGGCGGACGCGCTGCGTACGCTGAGTCAGTCGCACCGAGAGATCCTGGTGGCGACGTACTTCCGGGGCCGGACGGTGCCGGAGGCCGCGGAGGAGCTGGGCCTACCGCTCGGCACCGCCAAGTCGCGGGTCTACTACGCCCTGCGCGCGCTGCGCACGGCCCTGCAGGAGAGGGGGGTGACGGAATGAGCCGGGCAGATCACATGGACGTCGCCGCGTACGCGCTGGGCGTGCTGGACGAGCACGACACCGAGCGGTTCGAGGAGCACCTCGCCACGTGCTGGGCGTGCGCCGCGGAGCTGGAGACGATGGTTCCCGTGGTGGGGCTGCTCTCCGACATCGACGGCGAGACGATGACCGCCCTGGAGCAGACCGCCACCGACCCGGCCCTGCTGGACCGGACGCTGGTCGCGGTCCGGGCACACCGGCGGCGGACCCGGTTCCGGCAGATGCTGGCCAGCGCCGCCGCCGTGGTGGTGTTCGGCGGGCTGACCGGGGTCGGCATCGCCAGCGTCGCCGGCGGTGACGCCCGGCCGCAGATCGGCGCGCAGCCGACGGTGTCCGCGCCGGTCGACGGCACGCCGAGCCCGGGGCGCAGCACCGACCCGAACGATCCGGGCACCGGCGGCAACGAGCAGGAGGGCGAGCCGTTCACGGCCGTCGACGCGAGCACCGGCGTCCAGCTCAACATGTGGCTGATCTCGAAGGACTTCGGCACCCGGATCGACTTCCAGCTCAAGCGGCTGCCGGGGCCGCGCACCTGCCGGTTGATGGTGGTCCGCAAGAACGACACCACCGAGGTCCTGTCGACCTGGTCGGTGCCCGGGGGCGGCTACGGCACCACCACCAATCCGTTACCGCTGGAGCTGAGCGGTGCCACCTCCGTGCCCAAGGACGACATCGCCAAGGTGGTGGTGCAGTCGGTGGACGTCAACGGGGTGGCCAGCCCGCTGGTGCAGGTACCGCTGTAGGAACGCGTACGCCGAATCGGCGTCGGCCGCTGTCGCGGCCGGTGCCGATTTTGCGTATTCGCAGCTCGCAGGGGATCGCCCGGCGGTACGCGCGGCGACCGGAAATGGTTCAACCAATAAAAGTGAAATTGACCACTGTTATTCCTTCAACCTTGACAGTCAGCCAGCCGTACTACTCGGCGAACTGCAAAGAATGAGGAGGGCACGTGGCACAGATGAAGCGGACCGTCATCGTCGCGAGCGCCATGGTCGCACTTACGGCCTGCGCTCCCGCAGGTTACGACGGGGCGAACTCGAGCGCGGCCGAGCCGGTCGCCGTCGCCGCGGCCGAACCCACTGCGGCAGTCGAGCCGGAGGCCTCGGCCTCCCCTGACGCGGCGGCCACCGAGGCCCCGGACGCCGCGCCGCCGGCCGACGTCGAGCTGACCGACCAGCTGATCGGCAAGACGGTCGCCCGGATGGGCAAGGTGGTCACCGACGAGGAGGGCTGGGTCCTCTACCGGTTCGACAAGGACTCCGACGACCCGCCGGCGTCGAACTGCGTGGACAAGTGCGCCGAGGTGTGGCCGCCCGCGCTGACCGACGGCAGCCCGCAGCTCAACGGCGTCTCCGACGACAAAGTCGGCACCATCACCAGGCAGGACGGCACGCGGCAGATCACCCTGGGCGGCTGGCCGCTGTACCGCTACATCGGCGACAAGAAGCCGGGCCAGTGGAAGGGCCAGGGCGTCAGCGGCACCTGGTTCGTCGCCCAGCCCGACGGCAAGAAGAACCTCGAGTGCCTGCCGACCGGCACCCCGAAGGCGGTCGCCCCGCCGTCGTCCGGCGACGCGGGCGCGGCGAACTCCGGCTACTCGTACTGAACCCCGACAGACCCGGTGGTCGGTCGTAGTCGGGGAGGGCACGACCGGCCACCGCCGTGAACCGGACCGGCGTACCGGCAACGCCGCGTCCCGGCCGCGGCGCCGGCCCCCCCGAAGGGGACGGGCCGGCGCCGCGATTCGCCGGACCCCCCGGAGCGGAGTAGGGCGGTGGGCGCGCTGACGCCAGCCACCGCGCCCACCGAGGTCCCCACCCCGCGCCCCTGGCCGATTCGGCCGCTCCGCTCCGGTAAGGCGGCACCGCCGACGCTCTCCGCGTCGGCGGTGCCGCGCTCTGCGCCGTGGTCGCCCCTGCTGCGGCCCGGCGCGGACGCGCCTCGGGCGGCGGGCCGGCCGTAGCCCGGTGGGGCCAAGCGACGGGCGACGGGCGTCGTGGCAGAGTGACAGGGGTGAGCGACCCCCCCGCCCGCCGGGTGCTGCGCCCGCCGGCCGGCTACCGGCTGGCGGCGTCGGTACGGCCGCTCACCTTCAGCACGTACGACCCGTGCGCCCGGATCACCGCCGGCACTTTCTGGTGGGCGGCCCGCACCCCCGCCGGCCCCGCCACGCTCGCGCTGCGCCCAGGCGGCGCCGGGCACCTGCTCGCCGAGGGGTACGGCCCGGGGGCCGACTGGGTCCTCGATCGGGCCGACGCCGTCGCCGGGCTCCGCGACGACCTCACCGGATTCGCCGAGCGGGCCGCCGCGCACCCGGTGGTGGCCCGGCTGGCCGCGCGGCACCCCGGGCTGCGGATGCCGGCCACCGGCCAGGTCTTTCCCCGGGTGCTGCGGGCGATCCTGGAGCAGAAGGTCACCGGCACGGAGGCCTACCGGGCGTACGCGGCGACCGTACGCCACTTCGGCGAGCCGGCACCCGGGCCGATGCAGCCGCTACTGCTGCCACCCGACCCGGCGGCGGTGGCCGCCGCAGCGTACTGGGTGTTCCACCCGTTCGGGGTGGAGCAGAAGCGGGCCGACACGTTGCGCCGGGCCGCCGCCGAGGCCGGACGGCTGGAACGCTGTACCGACGCCGCCGAGGCGACTCGCCGGCTGACCGCCGTGCCCGGCATCGGCCCGTGGACGGCCGCCGAGGTGGTGCGGATCGTGTACGGGGACCCGGACGCGGTCAGCGTCGGCGACTACCACGTGCCCAACACGGTGGCCTGGGCCCTGGCTGGCGAGCCGCGCGGCGACGACGCCCGGATGCTCGCGCTGCTGGAGCCGTTCCGGGGGCACCGTGGCCGGGTCTGCCTGCTGCTCGCCGCCGAGGGCGTGCAGGCCCCACGGTACGGGCCGCGGATGCCGATCCGCTCCTTCGCCCGGTACTGAACCGCCCGCGCCGGGCGACGGGACGTAGGTGAGCCCGGCCGCTCCGCCTGTGCGGCGAGCGGGTGGACGCGGCCGGGGATCAGGCGGCCTCGTGCAGGTCGGCCAGGGTGAGCGGGGTTAGGCGGCGCAGCAGCTCCTCCAGCTCGGCGACCGTGCCGACCTCGCCGAGCACGCCCTTTCCGCCGCCGAAGCGGGCCGGATAGCGGCGCACCAGCCGGTACCGGTACCGGCCATGGATCAGCTCGACGCTGACCCGCCAGCGCCCGCAGCATCCGCAGGCCCACTCCCGCACCCAGCGAAACTAGCTCTGAGCTGGTGAAACACCATCCGGTCGCGGAGGCGGGGACGGGACGGGCGGGGACGAGACTCCCCGCCACCGCCGGTGATCTGCCTCACGACTGTCGGTGGCGTCTGGTTGACTGTCGCCGTGGACCTGCCGATCAACCCGCCGGTCGAGCCGATGCTGGCCAAGGCCGTCTCGCGACTGCCCACCGAGCCGGGCACGACGTACGAACCGAAGTGGGACGGCTTCCGCTGCATCGTGTTTCGCGACGGCGACGAGGTGGAGCTGGCCAGCCGGGGCGGCAAGACGATGACCCGCTACTTCCCGGAGGTGGTCGAGCAGGCCCTGCGGCAGCTCCCCGAGCGCTGCGCCGTCGACGGCGAGCTGATCGTGATCCGGCGGGACGGCCCGGGCGGGCAGCCCCGGCTCGACTTCGAACTGCTCGCCCAGCGCATCCACCCCGCCGCGTCCCGGGTGAAGCTGCTGGCCGAGACGACCCCCGCCGACTTCGTTGCCTTCGACCTGCTCGCCCTCGACGACGAGCTGTTGACCGACCAGCCGTATCCGCAGCGCCGGGCCCGCCTGGAGCGGGCCCTGGCCGGGGTGCGACCGCCGGTGCACGTCACCCAGGTCACCACCGACCTTGCCACGGCCCGCCGCTGGTTCGACGTGTTCGAGGGCGCCGGGCTCGACGGGCTGATCGCCAAGCCGGCCGACCTGCCGTACGAGCCGGGCAAGCGGCTGATGGCCAAGGTCAAGCACGCCCGCACCGCCGACGTGGTGGTCGCCGGTTTCCGCTGGCACAAGACCGGCCCGGTGGTCGGCTCGCTGCTGCTCGGCCTCTACGACGACGACGGCGTGCTGCACCACATCGGGGTCAGCTCCTCGTTCACCGCGACCCGCCGCAAGGAACTGCTGGACGAGCTGGAGCCGTACCGGGAGGCCGGCCCCGACCACCCGTGGGTGCACGGCGACCACGAACGCGGCCAGCGCATCCCCGGCGGGGTGAGCCGGTGGACGGGCACGAAGAACCTGGAGTGGGAGCCGCTGCGCCCGGAGCTGGTCGCCGAGGTGGGCTACGACGCGATGGAGGGTGACCGGCTGCGGCACACCGCCCGCTTCGTCCGCTGGCGGCCCGACCGCGACCCCCGCTCCTGCGGCTACGACCAGCTCGACCGCCCGATCCGCTACGACGTCGACCAGGTCCTGCGCGGCGATCCGGCGGCGACGGCCGAGCCCGCGCCGGGCCGGGCGTAGCCTGAGGCGTCGACACGATCACGAGAGGCGCGCGCCGGTGACCCGCATTCCCGACCGGATCCGCCGGGCCCGGCTGGCACTCGCCGGGCTCGTCGCGGCGGCCGTGGTCGCCGCCGGCTGCACCCTGCCGGCGTTCGCGCCGCGCACCGAGGGCGAGGGCCGGGCGGCACCGCCGGGCACCGCACCGACCTGGCGGGCCTGCCCGGAGGTCGCCGACGACCTCGTCGGCCGACGCGCACCCGACATGCGGTACGAGTGCACCCGCATCGCCGTGCCGCGCAGCTGGGGCACCGGCGGCGGCGCGACGACCGGGCCGGGCACCGGGGAGACCTTTGAGATCGCCCTGCTACGGGCCCGCTCGACGAAGCAGCGCGACCGGATCGGCTCCCTGGTGATCAACCCGGGCGGTCCGGGCGGCTCCGGGGTGGACACCGCCGTCTACCTCTCCTTCGGCCCGACGTTCGGCGGCCTGCCCCCGTCGGTCACCGAGCGGTTCGACATCGTCGGATTCGACCCACGCGGGGTGGCCCGGTCCAGCCCGGTGAAGTGCATCTCCGACGCCGACCTGGACGCCAGCTTCGGCTACGACCCGGACCCGGAGGCCCCGGCCTCCTTCGACGGCTTCGTCGCGCTCAACGAACGGATCGGGCGCGGCTGCGGCGACAAGTACGGCGACCAGCTTGCGCTCTACGGCACCGAGCAGGCCGCACGCGACATGGACGCGGTGCGCGCGGCGGTCGGCGACGAGAGGCTGACCTACCTCGGCTACTCCTACGGCACCCTGCTCGGCGCGACGTACGCCCAGCTCTACCCGCAGCGGGTGCGGGCCCTGGTGCTCGACGGCGCGGTCGACCCGACGCAGGACCTGGTGGCCGGCTCGGAGAGCCAGGCGAAGGGCTTCGAGCGGGCGTTCGACAACTTCACCCGGTGGTGCGCGGCCAATGCCGGGCGCTGCCCGCTCGCCCCGGACGCCCGGGCCGCGGTGACCTCGGCGATCGACAAGGCGAAAGTCTCCCCCGTCAGGGCGGCGGACGGCCGGGAGGCCACCTCCGGCTGGGTCTTCTACGCGGTCATCTCCTCGCTCTACACGGAGTCGGGCTGGCAGGAGCTGGCCCATGCCATCGAGCGGCTGGACGACGGCAACCCCGGCGAGGTGTTCCGGCTCGCCGACGCGTACGCCGGGCGGAACGCCGACGGGAGATACTCGAACCTCTTCGACGCGAACCTCGCGGTCAACTGCGCCGACGAGAAGGAGAAGCCGAGTGTGCAGCGCATCCGTCAACTCCAGTCGCAGTGGCGTCAGACGTATCCGCTGTTCGGGCCGGCCCTCGCCGTCGGCATGCTCGGCTGCGCCGAGTGGCCCGGCGGGCGGGACCCGTACCCGACGGGGAAGGCCGTCGGCGCGCCGCCCATCGTGGTGGTGGGCACCACCGGCGACCCCGCGACGCCGTACGAGCAGACCGCGAGGCTGGCCTCGATGCTGGGCGTGGGCCGGGTGCTGACCTGGGAGGGCGAGGGGCACACGGCGTATCCACAGACGAGCTGCGTGACCGACGCGGTCGACGCGTATCTGATCTCGCTGACGGTGCCCCGGGAAGGGCTGCGCTGTCCGGCCCGGTGACGCTCACCTGCGGAACCTGCGGGCGCGCCGCCAGGGCGGCGGGGGCGGCGTGGGTTCGGGTGGCAGGGCGATTCCCTGCCGGGCCGCCAACTCCTCCAGCAGGGCCCGCATCCGCCGCACGTCGGCCTTCAGCTCCTCCTGCTCGTCGTGCTCGAAGGCGTCGTCGTCCACGATCAACTGGCTGGCGAAGTGCGCGGTGATCAGCGGGATGACCAGCAGCACCATGGTCGAGATGAGCAGCGCCGCGAGGGCACGACCCGCTCCCGTGGTCGGGGAGATGTCGCCGTACCCGACGGTGGACGCCGTGACCACCGCCCACCAGACCGAGTCGGCGGCGCTCTTGTTCTCCACGTAGCTGTAGATCACCCCGGCGACCACGATCATCAACAGGTACGACGTGATCAGCGTCCGGGGCGAGTTGGCGAACCAGACCAGGCCCCGGTAGATCCAGCGGAACGGTTGCAGCAAAACGTCCATGCCGCATCATGCTGCCCGGTTGCGGCAACCCGCCGCCGGGACATCGCCGGCTGTCGCTGTGCCAGGCTGACGTCATGCGCACAGTGATCTTCCGGGAGGCGGTCCGGGCCGACCTGCCGGCCCTCGTCGCCCTGCTCGCCGACGACGTGCTGGGCCGGGCGCGTGACGTCGCCGAGGTCGACGACGCGTACGAGAGGGCCTTCGCGGACATCTCCGCCGACCCCCGCAACCATCTCGTCGTGGCCGACGACGGCGGGGTCGTCGTGGGCTGCATGCAGATCACCTACATCCCCGGCCTCGGCCGCCACGGCACCGAGCGGTCCCTCATCGAGGCGGTGCGGGTGCGCTCCGACCGCCGGGGGCAGGGGCTCGGCCGGGAGATGATCCGCTGGGCGATCGACCAGGCCGCGCGGCGCGGCTGCGGGCTGGTGCAGCTCACCACGGACAAGACCCGCGCCGACGCGCACCGCTTCTACCTCGGCCTCGGCTTCGTGGCCAGCCACGAGGGCATGAAGCTCGCCCTCTGACCATCCC
>NZ_SMKJ01000103.1:0-20048 GCF_004348615.1 Micromonospora sp. KC207 | reverse complement strand
GACCGGCGCGCCGACCTGCTCTTCGCGCTGCTCGCGCTGACCCTCGCCGGCTGGGTCACCAGCGGGCTGTGGCTGGGCCCGAACCAGCGGGCGATCACCGTCAACTCCAGCGACCAGGCGCTGTTCGAGTGGCTGCTCGCCTTCGGCGGGCACGCGCTGACCCACGGCCAGAACCCGCTCTTCACGACCCTGGTCAACGTTCCGGACGGGGTGAACCTCGCGGTCAACACCTCGATCACCGTGTACGCGGCTTTCTTCGCGCCGCTGACATACCTGATCGGGCCACCCGCGACGTTCCTGGTGATCCTCACCGGGAACCTCGCCGCCACCGCGCTGGCCTGGTACCTGCTGCTGTCCCGGCAGTTCGTGCGCAGCCGGCTCGCGGCGGGCCTCGGCGCGCTGTTCGTGGCGTACTCCCCCGGGATGGTGTCGCACGCCAACGCCCACCTGAACTGGACCGCCGGGTGGCTGGTGCCGCTGCTGCTGTGGCGGGTGTTCGCGCTGCGCGAGCCCGGGCGCTGGCTGCGCAACGGGGTCGTGCTCGGCGTCGCCGTCGCGGTCGCCTTCTCCATCGCCGCCGAGGGGCTGTTCTTCACCGCCCTCGCGCTCGGCGTGTTCCTGCCGATCTGGGCGCTGCACCCCGGCCGGCGGGCGCGGGCCAGGGCGGCGCTGCCCGCCTTCCTGCGCGGGCTGGGCGTGACCACGCTGACCGCCGGGTCGCTGCTGGCGTACCCGCTGTGGCTGCACTTCGCCGGCCCGCAACGGTTCCACGGCACCGGCTTCGACCCGGTCATCCACGCCGAGGACATCGCCGCGTACGCGGCGTACCCGCGCCGGTCGCTGGCCGGCGAGGCGGGGCTGGGCACCTCCCTCGCCCCCAACCCGACCGAGGAGAACTCGTTCTTCGGGGTGCCGCTGCTGCTGCTCGCCGCCGTCTGCCTCGGCTACCTGTGGCGGCGGGACCGGGCCCTTCGGGCCACCGTCGCCGCCCTCGGCGGCACCGCCGTGGTGTTCGCCGTGCTCTCCTGGGGGCCCCGGGCCAAGTGGGCCGGCCGGCACACCGACACGCCGCTGCCGTTCCTGCTGCTGGACAACCTGCCGGTGGTCAACGCCGCCCTGCCGGCCCGGCTGGCCCTGATCGTGGCCCCGGTGTTCGGGGTGCTGCTGGCGTACACCGTCGACCGGCTGCGGGCCGACCCGCCGCGGCGCCGGGCCGCGCGCGCCGCCTGGGGGCTCGGCCTCGCGGTGGCGCTGCTGCCGCTGCTGCCCACGCCGCTGCTGACCGGCGTCCGCGAGCCGGTGCCGGCGTTCATCACCGCCGGCACCTGGCGGGAGTACGTCTCCCCGGGCGGGACGCTCACCCCGCTGCCGCTGACCCTCGACGTGACCCCGGACGGGCAGCGCTGGCAGGCGTACGCGCTCGCCCACCGGCAGGGTGAGTTCCGCATCCCGGCGGGGTTCTTCCTCGGCCCCGGCGGCCCGGACGGCCGGGGCCGGATCGGGCCGCCGCCGCGCACCTTCGACACGCTGATGGACCAGGCCGGCCGCACCGGCCTCGTCCCGATCGTCACCGAGGGCAGCATCCGGCTGTCCCTGGCCGACCTGCGGTACTGGGGGGTCGAGGTGGTGGTCCTCGCCGACCGGGTGCACGGCGCGAAGTACGACCTCGACGAAGACGCCCTGCGCCGCACCGCCACCGCCCTGCTCGGCACCCCGCAGCGCGTCGACGACGTCTGGCTCTGGCGGGTCCCGCCGGCCTGACCCGCCCACCCGACACGCCGGTGGTGAGCCGGCTCACCGAAGGTGACCGGCCGGTACGGGACTACGCTGGTGGGCGTGACCGCGACGATTCCGGGGCTGACCGCCGTACGTGCAGGGGTGCTCGACTACCAGGCCGCGTGGGACGAGCAGCGGCGGCTGCACGAGTCGGTGGTGGCCGGCGAGCGCGGCGACACGGTGCTGCTGCTGGAGCACCCGAGCGTCTACACGGCCGGCAAACGCACCGAGCCGTGGGACCGGCCGCTGGACGGCACCCCCGTCGTGGACGTGGACCGCGGCGGCAAGATCACCTGGCACGGCCCGGGGCAGCTCGTCGGGTACCCGATCGTGAAGCTGCCCGACCCGGTGGACGTCGTCGCGTACGTGCGCCGCACCGAGCAGCTGCTGATCGACGTCTGCGCCGAGTTCGGCCTGGCCGCCGACCGGGTCGACGGGCGCAGCGGGGTCTGGGTGCCCGAGGACGACCGGGGGCCGGCCCGCAAGGTCGCCGCCATCGGCATCCGGGTCGCCCGTGGGGTGACCCAGCACGGCTTCTCGATCAACTGCGACTGCGACCTGGCGTACTTCGACCGGATCGTGCCCTGCGGCATCCGCGACGCCGGGGTCACCTCGCTCACCGCGGAGCTCGGCCGCCCGATCACCGTGGCCGACGTGCTGCCGGTGGTGGAGCGCCACCTGCCCACCCTGATCACGCTCTAGGCTCGGCGGGTGCGGATCGATCTCGTCACCCTCGTCGTCGCCGAGTACGACCCGGCGATCGCCTTCTTCACCGAGGTCCTCGGTTTCGAGCTGGTCGAGGACTCCCCGGCGGAGACCACCGACGGCCGTCCGAAGCGGTGGGTGGTGGTCCGCCCTCCGGGCGCGCAGACCGGCCTGCTGCTGGCCCGGGCCGACGGCACGCGGCAGGAGGCGGCGGTCGGCGCCCAGACCGCCGGGCGGGTCGGCTTCTTCCTGCGGGTCGACGATTTCGACGCCACCCACCGCCGCCTCGCCGACGCGGGCGTGGAGTTCGTCCGGCCGCCGCGCACCGAGCCGTACGGCCGGGTGGCTGTCTTCCGCGACATCGCCGGCAACCCCTGGGACCTACTCGGCCCGGCCTGAACGGCCCGGCTGCCGTCTTCAGGGGGTGAGGCGGTGCAGGTCGCGGGGAAAGGCCGTGACCTCACGGACGTTGGCCGCGCCGACCAGGCGGGCGACGAAGCGCTCCAGGCCGATCGCGAAGCCGCCGTGCGGCGGCATGCCGTGCCGGAACGCGTCGACGTAGCCGGCGTACGGCTCGACCGGCTCGCCGCGCGCCGCGAGTGCCGCCAGGTACTCGTCGTAGCGGTGCAGGCGCTGCCCGCCGGTGACCAGCTCAAGGCCGCGGAACAGCAGGTCGAACCCGTTCGAGTACGCCGGCCGCGCCGGGTCCGGGTGGGTGTAGAAGGGCCGCTTCGCCATCGGGTACCCGGTGACGAAGACGAACTCGCTGCCGTGCTCGCGGCGGGCCCACTCCCCCAGCGCCCGCTCGTGGGCAGGGGCGAGGTCCGGCTCGTCGGCCGGCGCGCCGGCGATGGCCAGCGCCTCGGTGAAGCGCACGGCCGGAATCCGGGCCGGCACCGGCGGCACCGTCACGCCCAGCGTGGCCAGCGCGGCACCGGCCCGGTCGGCCACGGTCGCCAGCATCCCGGCGAGGGTGTCCCGCAGCACGACCATCACGTCGGTGTGGTCGCCGACGAAGCCCAGCTCCGCGTCGAGGGACGTGTACTGGGCCAGGTGCCGGGCCGTGTCGTGCGGCTCGGCCCGGAACACCGGCCCGACCTCGTACACGCGCTCGAAGACGCCGACCATGAGCTGCTTGTAGAACTGCGGGGACTGCGCCAGGTACGCGGGCCGGCCGAACCAGTCCAGCGCGAAGACGTTCGCGCCGCTCTCGGTGGACGAGGCGACCACCTTCGGGGTGTGGATCTCCACGAAGTGGCGAGCGTCGAGGGTGGCCCGGAACCCGGCCACCGCCGCCGCCGAGACCCGCAGCGCCGCCGACCTGAGCGGGTGGCGCAGCGCGACGGGTGCGTGGTCGAGCTGGGTGGGCAGGGTAGCCGTCAGCGCCGGCCGGTACAGGTCGAACGGGGGCGCGGCGGCGGGTGGGCCGAGCGGTCGTACCGTCGGGTGGATCAGCTCCACCCCGGTGGGGGCCGCCGGGTTCGCGACCACCGTCGCGGTGACCTCGACCACGGTCTCCTCGGTGAGTTCCTCGACGGCGGCGCGGGCGGCCGGGTCGGTGGCCACCACCTGGGCCAGGCCGGCGGCGTCCCGCACGATCAGGAACGCCACCGACTTGAGCAGCCGGCGGCGGTGCACCCAGCCGGCGACCCGGACGGTCGCGCCGACGTGGGCGGGGAGTTGGGTGGACAGGATGCGTTGCACGGCGGTTACCTCCTCGATCGATCGCAACGCGATCCCCGGGAGGTGTGGGCGAGCGGGTCCTCGCGGTGCCACCACACCTTCGCCCCCGCACGCGGGGGCCTCGTTCGTCGCCTGATGACCGGGGCCAGCCGGGCGGGTTCTACCAGGCACGGGTGTCGGGGACACCGCGCCGTTCTTCCCGCAGCTCGGGAGGGTCTTCGTGCGCCGACGCCAGACCGCCTCGCAGCGTTCGGCGGCTCTCTGGACTGGCGGGGCGGCGCACTACTCGGCTCCGTCGCAGCTTTGCGGGGCACGCTAGCAGCCGGGCGCGGCGGTGCAACGGGGTTTTCGGCGGCGGTGGTGGGCGGCGTCACAGGAATCGGGAGGTGACGGGCATCGCCTCCCGTTCATCGACGGCCGCCGTCGGGCGTAGGCTCGGTTTTGTGACGATCGAGCACGCCGCGTCGACGACGCCGACGACCGAGCAGCCGACGACCAGCCCCGCCTCGCGTACCGCGACGGTCGCCCCGGAGGGTCGGCGCATGCTGCGGATCGAGGCGCGCAACGCCGAGACGCCGATCGAACGCAAACCACCGTGGATCAAGGTGAAGGCCAAGATGGGGCCGGAGTACACCCAGCTACGCGGGCTCGTCTCGCGCGAGGGGCTGCACACCGTCTGCCAGGAGGCCGGCTGCCCCAACATCTACGAGTGCTGGGAGGACCGGGAGGCGACCTTCCTCATCGGCGGCGACCAGTGCACCCGGCGCTGCGACTTCTGCCAGATCGACACGGGCAAGCCGGCCGAGTTCGACGCCGACGAGCCGCGCCGGGTGGCCGAGTCGGTGGTGTCGATGGGCCTGCGGTACGCGACGATCACCGGTGTCGCCCGCGACGACCTGCCCGACGGCGGCGCCTGGCTGTATGCGGAGACGGTTCGCCAGATCCACGCCCTCCAGCCGGGCTGCGGGGTCGAGCTGCTGATCCCCGACTTCAACGCGGTCCCCGGGCAGCTCGCCGAGGTGTTCGGCGCGCGCCCGGAGGTGCTGGCGCACAACGTCGAGACGGTGCCACGGATCTTCAAGCGGATCCGGCCGGCGTTCCGCTACGAGCGCTCGCTGGACGTGATCCGGCAGGCCCGCGCCGATGGCCTGGTCACCAAGAGCAACCTGATCCTCGGCATGGGCGAGGACCGGGCCGAGGTGTCCCAGGCCCTGCGGGACCTGCACGACGCCGGCTGCGAGTTGATCACCATCACGCAGTACCTGCGTCCGTCACCCCGGCACCACCCGGTGACCCGCTGGGTGAAGCCGGAGGAGTTCGTGGAGCTGCGCGAGGAGGCCGAGGAGATCGGCTTCGCCGGGGTGATGAGCGGGCCGCTGGTGCGCTCGTCGTACCGGGCCGGCCGGCTCTACCGGCAGGCCCTCGACGCCCGCAGCAGTTCCTGCCGGTAATATGCGCGCCCGCGCAGGCAGCCCTGCGGGCACAGAGTCGCACGACGTCCCATCCTGCGGGGCAACCCTTGCCGAAAGACGTCGAAGATGATGGATTTATGTAATGTCCCTGCCACATACCGTCGTCATCGGCGCCGGCCCCGCCGGCCTCACTGCCGCCTACGAGCTGACCAGGCGGAACGCCTCCGTTGAGGTGATGGAGGCGGACGACGTCGTGGGCGGGATCAGCCGTACCGTCGAACGGGACGGTTGGCGGTTCGACATCGGTGGGCACCGGTTCTTCACGAAGGTCGCCCGGGTCGAGGAGTTCTGGCACGAGGTGCTGCCCGACGGCGACTTCCTGCTGCGTCCCCGGATGAGCCGGATCCACTACCGGGGCAAGCTGTTCGACTACCCGCTGCGGGCCGGCAACGCGCTGGGCAACCTGGGAATCGTCGAGGCGGTGCGCTGCGTCGGGTCGTACCTGTGGGCGCGGCTGCGGCCACCGGCGGACCAGAGCCACTTCGAGGGGTGGGTGTCGGCCCGCTTCGGCACCCGGCTGTACCGGATGTTCTTCAAGACGTACACCGAGAAGGTCTGGGGTTTCCCGGCCACGGAGCTGCAGGCGGACTGGGCGGCCCAGCGCATTCGCAACCTGTCGCTGGCCGGCGCGGTGCGCAACGCGCTGCTGCCCCGCCGGGCCCGCGCCGACATCACCAGCCTGATCGAGGAGTTCCAGTATCCGAAACTCGGCCCGGGGATGATGTGGGAGCGCTGCGCCGAGCTGGTCGCGAAGGCCGGCGGCGTGGTGACGATGGGCACGTCGGTGGCGCGGGTGCACCGGGCCGACGGCCGGGCGGTCGCGGTGATTGTGGCGGGCCCGGACGGCGAGCGCCGCGTCGAGGCCGACCACGTGATCTCCAGCATGCCGCTGCCGGCGCTGGTGCGGGCCGTGGATCCGCCCGCCCCGCCGCAGGTGCTGGCCGCCGCCGACGCGCTGCGGCACCGCGACTTCCTCACCGTGGCGCTGGTCGTGCCGGCCGACGCCGGGTTCCCGGACAACTGGATCTACGTGCACACCCCGGGGGTACGGGTGGGCCGGATCCAGAACTTCGGCTCCTGGTCGCCGTACCTGGTGCGGGACGGGTTCACCTGCCTCGGACTGGAGTACTTCGTCGACGAGGGCGACGACCTGTGGGAGTCGGACGACGACGACCTGGTCGCCCTGGGCACGGCCGAGCTGGAGGCGCTCAGGCTGGTCCGCCCCGGCGCCGTCTCGGCCGGGTACGTGGTGCGGATGCCGAAGGCGTACCCGGTCTACGACTTCGGGTACGAGCAGGCCGTGGAGACCATGCGCGACTGGCTGGCCGAGGCGCTGCCGAACGTGCACCCGGTGGGCCGCAACGGTATGCACCGGTACAACAACCAGGACCACTCGATGCTCACGGCGATGCTGGCCGTGGAAAACATCCTCGACGCCGCCGGCCACGACGTGTGGGCGGTGAACGTGGAGGAGGAGTACCACGAGCAGGCCGGATCGTCCTTTGCCGGCGGGCAGCACGGCACCGGGCGGGCCGCCCCGGTGCTGCCCAACCGTCCGGTCGAGGGCCGGACCGGGCGCGGATCAACGGGGCAGGCGGCGACCACCTAGACTCTGCGGCATGGCGAAGCCCCAGGAGAAGGTCTCGTTCGGCCAGCGGCTGAAGCAGATCGGGATGGTGTTCAGTTTCACCGCCAAGCAGGATCGGTGGTTCGCTCCGCTGGCCACCGGCGCGGTGCTGATCCCGCTCGCGCTGACCGTGGTCGCGGTGCTTCTCTGGGGTTGGTTCTGGCTGCCGCTGGGCATCCTGGTCGCCCTGCTCGCCCTGCTGATCGTGCTCAACCTGCGGTCCAACAAGGCGATGATGAACGCCGCCGAGGGGCAGCCCGGCGCGGCGGCACAGATCATGGAGAGCATGCGCGGCGACTGGCGGGTGTCCCCGGCGGTCAGCGCGACCACCCAGATGGACATGGTGCACCTGGTGATCGGCCGCCCCGGCGTGATCCTGCTCGCCGAGGGGAACCCGCAGCGGGTGCGCGGCCTGCTGGGGCAGGAGAAGCGGCGGCTGGCCAAGGTGATCGGCTCCGCTCCGCTGCACGACTACGTGATCGGCCAGGGCGAGGGTGAGCTGCCGATCCGCAAGCTGCGGATGACGCTGATGCGGCTGCCGCGCGCCCTAAGCGGCAAGGACGTCAACACCCTCGACAAGCGGCTCAAGGCGCTCACCGCCCGCCCGCAGATGCCCAAGGGCGCGATCCCGAAGAACATGCGCCCGCCACGCGGCGCGTTCCGCCAGAGCCGGGGTCGCTGACGGCGGCTCGGCGACCGTGCGGGGCGGGTCGCGGCGGCTCGGTGACCGCGTGGCCCAGCGGCTCAGCGACCGCGCGGGGCGGCGGCGACCACCGACCCGGTGAGGCGGTCGTGCAGGCCGCGGCGGTGCTCGTCCATGATCAGGGCCGGGACCACCAGGGCCAGCAGGAGGCCGCGCAGCAGCGCCCGGGCCAGGCCGATCCGGCCGCCGTCGGCCCATGACAGGCAGCGGATCCGGGTGACGTACATGCCGGGGGTCTGGGCGAACAGGCCGAGGAAGAAGCCGTACTCGACGATCAGCACCACGACGGGGGCCCAACCGTCGCGGACCGGGTCGGCGAAGAAGTTGGACACCAGCAAACAGAGCACCCAGTCGATCACCAGGGCGCCGAAGCGGCGGCCCAGGGTGGGCGGCGCGAAGGCGGGGTCGGCGACGGGCGGCGCGGGGGGCTGCGGCGTGGTCACGAGCGCCAAGGGTAGTCAGGCATGCGGGGGTGGCCGGAACCACACCTGCCGCCAAACCGGACCAAAGGCGATAATCTGCGGTACAGTGCCGCGTCGGCTATCGTCCGAACGGACATCCGACGGCGACTGAGCGGCGCATATGACGCAGCGCGAGCGACGTAACACGACCGAAACACAGCAGATACGGCCGAGCAACCGCACGGCCATACGGTCGCCAGAAGCCAGCCACCCGTGGACGTGCCAGGAGGACGTGTGTTCGCCAATCCCGAGGAACTCCTGCGATACCTCAAGAACGAGGACGTGAAGTTCGTCGACGTACGTTTCTGTGACCTGCCCGGCGTGATGCAGCACTTCAACCTGCCGGTGGAGTCCTTCGACGACAGCGTCTTCAACGACGGTCTCGCCTTCGACGGGTCGTCGATCCGCGGCTTCCAGGCGATCCACGAGTCGGACATGCTCCTGCTCCCGGACGTCGCGACCGCCTTCATCGACCCCTTCCGCGCGCAGAAGACCCTCGCGCTCAACTTCTTCATCCACGACCCGTTCACCCGCGAGGCGTACTCCCGGGACCCGCGGAACGTGGCGAAGAAGGCCGAGGCGTACCTCGCGGCGAGCGGCATCGCCGACACCGCGTACTTCGGTGCCGAGGCGGAGTTCTACATCTTCGACTCGATCCGCCACGAGACCTCGGCCAACCAGTCGTTCTACTACATCGACTCGATCGAGGGCGCCTGGAACACCGGCCGCGAGGAGCCGGGCGGCAACCGCGGGTACAAGACCGCGTACAAGGGCGGGTACTTCCCGGTGCCGCCGGTCGACCACTACGCCGACCTGCGTGACGGCATGGTCCGCCGCCTCGTCGACGCCGGCTTCACCGTGGAGCGCTCGCACCACGAGGTCGGCACCGCCGGCCAGTCGGAGATCAACTACCGGTTCTCCACCCTGCTGCACTCGGCCGACCAGCTCCAGCTCTTCAAGTACCTGATCAAGAACGAGGCCTGGGTCAACGGCAAGACGGCGACGTTCATGCCGAAGCCGCTCTTCGGCGACAACGGCTCGGGCATGCACACCCACCAGAGCCTGTGGTTGAACGGCGAGCCGCTGTTCTACGACGAGACCGGCTACGCCGGCCTGTCGGACACCGCCCGCTGGTACATCGGCGGCCTGCTGCACCACGCCCCGTCGCTGCTGGCCTTCACCAACCCGACGGTCAACTCGTACCGCCGCCTGGTGCCCGGCTACGAGGCCCCGGTGAACCTGGTCTACTCGCAGCGCAACCGCTCCGCCTGCACCCGCATCCCGGTGACCGGCAGCAACGCGAAGGCCAAGCGGGTCGAGTTCCGCGTGCCGGACCCGTCGAGCAACCCGTACCTCGCCTTCTCGGCCATGATGATGGCCGGCCTCGACGGCATCAAGAACAAGATGGAGCCGCCGGCGCCGATCGACAAGGACCTGTACGACCTGCCGCCGGAGGAGTGGGGCTCGGTCAAGCAGGTTCCGGGCTCGCTGCCCGAGGTGCTCGACGCGCTCGAGGCCGACCACGACTACCTGCTCGACGGCGGCGTCTTCACGCCGGACCTGATCTCCACCTGGGTGGGGTGGAAGCGGGCCAACGAGGTCGACCCGGTGCGCCTGCGCCCGACCCCGCACGAGTTCGCGATGTACTTCGACTGCTGACGCTCGACTGCTGAACTCTCGGTTCAGCACGCTCCTCCAGCACCGGCCGGGCCGGCCCCGCAGCACGCGGGGTCGGCCCGGCCGCTTTCACCCGGCCGCTTTCACCCGGCCGCCGCGGCTAGGACACCTTCACGGGCGCATTTGGAGCTGCCCGCACAAACGGGGCACCACGCGAGCCCGTCGCCACCCGACCTGACGACCGGAACGCCGTGCCCACCGAGCGGAAGCGCAACGCCCGGGCGGGCGGGCGGAGATCAGGCCTGAGCGCACGAACGGGGCAGTTCCAAAGGGACCACCGACGACCAGGCCGGGCCGCACCAACGGGGCAGCTCCAAAGCACTGACCAACGGCCAGGCCGGGCCAACGGGTAGCCCCGAAGGGGCCAGCAGGCCGCTCACGGCCCGAACACGCCCCGCCGCCGCGCCGGTTCATTAAACCGGCCCCCCGCCAGCGTCGCCCATGCCACCAGCACCAACACCAGCGCCGTCATCGCGATCGCGCCCGGGGCCTTCGTGGAGCGGGCCAGGTTGGTGCCGTCCGGCAGGGTGAGGACGGCGGCCACCACGCTGGGCAGCACGAACCACGTGGTCCGGGCCGCCCGGGTGACCGAAACGGCGAGCAGCGTCAGCGGCCAGGTGGCGTACCAGGGGTGGAAGACCGGCGAGAGGGCGACGGTGGCGGCCAGCGCCAGCCCCGCGCCGAGCAGGGTCGTCCGGGGCCGGGCCGCGGCCAGGGCACGCACCCGCTGGCGTACGTCGCCCAGCCGCCGCAGCGACCGCCACGCCCACCACCACAGGGCCGCCAGCGTCGCCGCGAGCAGCAGCAGGCCGGCGGCCCGGGTCACCGGCACGGCGTCGGGCCGCCGACCGGCCAACTTTCCCGCGTAGTCGACGACGAAACCGACGGCGGTCGGCGGCGACGTCCACTGCGCCGAGTCGCCGCTGCGGGCCAGCCCGTCGACCCAGCCCAGGCCCAGCCCGGATGCCATGGACGCCGCCAGCAGCGCCGCCAGCGCGCCACCGGCCAGCCAGCCCCCGTCGCGTAGCAGCGCCCGCCAGGTGTACCGGCCGAGCACGGCGGCCAGCGCCGCGAACGGCAGCACCACCACGGCGGTCGCCTTAACGGCCACGGCCAGCCCGAGCAGCGCCCCGGCCAGCAGCAGCGGGCGCGGCTTCCCGGGCCGGCGGACCAGCACCAGCAGGCCGAGCAGCAGCAGGCCGATGGCCACCGCGTCGTTGTGCGCGCCGGCCACCAGGTGCACCCCGACCAGGGGCGCGGCCAGCGCCAGCCAGGCGGCCCGCCGGGTCGGCACGCCCGCCGCCCGGGCCAGCCCCGGCAGGCAGAGCGCGGCCAGCAGCACGCCCGCTACGGCGTACAGCCGCAGCACCGCGATCGCACCGGCCAGCCCGCCGCCGAGGGTCACCGCGAGCGCGGCGAGCAGCACGAACAGCGGCCCGTACGGCGCGGGGGTGTCCCGCCAGATCGGGGCGACCGAGTCCAGCCACGGGCAGCCGGCCGCCGCCACCGCAACCCGGTACGGGTCGCGCCCGTGCGCGTACGACCAGCCCTGGCAGGCGTACGAGTAGACGTCGCGGCTGCCCAGCGGCGGCGCCGCCAGCAGCGGCAGCAGCCAGAGCCCGGCGGTCGTGTACGCCCACCGGCCCGACGGAGCGCCGTCGCGCAGCGCCCACCACGCCCCGACCATCAGCCCGGTGCCAGCCAGCCAGCAACCCAGCACCGCCGGCCCGTGCGGGCCCCGCCACACCTGCGCGGGGGTGCCGCCAGTCAGGTCGGGCAGCGCCCCGCCCAGCCAGCCGGCGACGGCGAGCAGCGCCGCGCCGAGCAGCCCGGCCCAGCGGGCGAGGACGGCCACCGGCGCACCCCTCGTTCAGTCAACTCCCCCGGACGGCGGGAACCGACGCGCGGTCGGCCCTGGCCGACCGTACCAACCGCACGGCCGCCCAGATCAGCAGAAGCGTCATCAACGGGGCCCCGGGCAGCTTCGTGTACCGGGCCAGCCCGGTACCGTCCGGCAGGATCAGGAACGCCGAGACCAGCGCGACGACGGTGAACCAGCGGGTATGGTGCACGGTCGTCGCGGCGAGCACGGTCAGCGGCCAGATCCAGTACCAGGGGTGCACGACCGGTGACATCGCCACCATGGCGGCGAGCGCCAGGCCGCCGTGCCACAGCGGGTTGCGGGTGCGGGCCCGCCACCAGAGCCAGAGCAGCAGCCCGGCCAGCACCACCACGCCGAGCGCCCGGGTCACCGGCAGCGCGTCGACGTGCGCGCCGAAGATCCGTGCGACGTACCCGGCGGTCTGGCCCACGGCGGTCGGCGGCGACGTCCAGGCGATCGCGTCGCCGCCCTTGGACAGCCCGCCGACCCAGCCGAAGTCCAGCCCACCGGCGAAGGTCACCCCGACCACGGTGGCGACCGAGCCGGCGACGACCCACCCGCCGTCACGCGCCAGCGTGCGGATCCGGTACGGCCCGGTCATGGCGGCCAGCGCGGCGAACGGGATCACCACCACGGCGGTGATCTTGATGGACACGGCCAGCCCGAGCAGCACTCCCCCGGCCAGCAGCGGACCGGGGCGACCTGGCCGGGCGGCCACCACGGCCAGCCCGGCGACCAGCAGGCCGACCATCAGCGCGTCGTTGTGCGCCCCGGCAACCAGGTGCACGCCGATCAGCGGGCTGGCCAGGGCCAGCCACAGTGCCCGGCCGACCGGCACCCCGCAACGGCGGGCCAGCACCGGCAGGCAGGCGGCGGTCAACGCCAGCCCGGCCACGGCGAACAGCCGGAACAGCACGATGCTTGCGGTCAGCGACCCTGTCGCCTTCACCACCGCACCGGCGAGCACCACGAACAGCGGACCATACGGGGCCGGAGTGTCCCGCCAGATGTACGAAATGCTGTCCAGCCACGGGCAGGGCAGCGCCGACACACCCTGCTCGTACGGGCTGATGCCGTTGGCAAAGCTGGCCCCCTGGCATGCGTACGCGTACACGTCGCGGCTGGCCATCGGCGGCGCGACCAGCAGCGGCAGCAGCCAGAGCCCGGCGGTGACCAGCGCCCAGCGCGCGGACGGCACCCCGTCGCGCAGCGTCCACCACGCGCCCGCCATCAGCGCGGTCCCGACGAGCCAGGCCACGATGATCAGTGGCCCGTGCGGGCCCTGCCAGATGCTGACCGGGGTGGGGCGCAGGTCGCCGCCGGGGAACGCCCCGCCGAGGAACGCGGAGAGCGACAGCAGCGCGGAGCCGGCGAGCCCCGCGTAACGGATCAGACGGTGACGGTCCACGGTCAGCATTGTCCGGACGGCCGCAGCGAGCTTCCCACCCGGTACGCCCCGGGCGTGGCCCCGCGCACCGCGACGAACCCGTCCGGGGCAGGGGCGAGGCAGCCACCCGGGCCGGTCAGGGTCAGCCAGCGAGACCAGCGCACCCGCACCAGCACGTCGCCGGGCGCGTCGACAGTGAACCCGACGGCGGCCCGGCCGGAGTCGACCAACCGGCCCGGCGGGCCGACCAGCGGGGCGGGTTCGGTCACCGCGTACAGCCGCCAGGTGCCGTCCCGCCATACCTCGCGCAGGTACGGCTGGCCAGCGGCGACGAGGGCGGCTTCCTGGCGGGCGTACCGGTCGGGCACGCTGTCGGGGGCGAGCGCGACGTACGCGACGGCCTCGCGGCGCAGCCAGGCGGCGTACGCGCCGGCGGTGAGGTCGTCGCCGTAGAACAGCGGGTTGCGGGCGGTGTCGACCTGCCGCTCCCAGCCCCGGGCCAGCGGCACGGTGTCCGGCAGGTACGCCGACTCCCAGTGGTCGCGCAGCGGCACCACCTCGACCCGGCCCACCGGCTGGCGGCGGGCCAGCTCGTCGACCAGCGGCCGGTAGTACGCCGCCGCGCTCTCGGGCGAGCCGGCCCGGGACAGGTCGGCGATCATCACCGGATTCTGCCACCAGACGCAGGCGGCGAGCAGCCCGGCCAGCCACGGGCCGGGCAGCGGCGCGTACCCCGCGAGCAGCGGCAGCGCGAACAGCATCGGCAGCCGCAGCGCGTTGGAGCCGATCGGGCTGGGCACGAGCTGGGCGGCGACCAGCAGCAGCACGGTCAGCGCGGCCCCGACGCGCAGCGTACGGCGGCGGCGCGGCACCGCGAAGAAGACCACCATGGCGAGGGCCACGTTGATCCGCATCGACTCGGCGGTGAACGGCTGCGTGCCCCCGTTGCCGAACAGCAGCGCCATCGGAGCGAGCGCGAGCGCCGGGGCGAGGCACAGCGTCAGGCTCTCGCCCAGCGGCCGGTCGGCCCGCCACCCGGCGGGCAGCGCCCGCCCCGGCCCGGGGCCCCGGCGCAGGCTCGCCAGCACCAGCGCCGCGCCGGCCAGGCCGATGAACAGGCCGGCGACCGGGCTGGCCCAGGTGGTCAACGCGGCGAGCAGCCCGGCCAGGGCCAGCCGCGCCGGGCGGACCCAGCCGGGCGCCGTTGGCCGGTCGGTGTCGACCGCGCAGAGCGCGAACAGGCCCAGCGCCAGCCCGACGGTGAAGGTGACCCGGCCGCTGGCCAGGTTGCCGACCAGCACGACCGCGCCGAGGACCCCGGCGAGCAGCGGCCGGCGAGCCCGGTGCCGGGCGAACAGGTGGCCCAGTGCGGCAGCGGCGAGCACCGCGGCGACGGCACCGAGCGGGCGGGGTCCCGTCCAGGCGGCCAGCCGGGCGGTGAACAGGCTGTAGCCGAACTGGTCGACCCCGCCGTACCAGCCGAGGTCGACCGGGGTGGCACCGTGCCGGCCGACGAAATCGGCCCGGGCCACCTGGGCGGCCAGGTCGGTGCCCATCGGCGGGGCGAGCAGGAACGCCACGCCGAGCAACGCCGCCACGCCGGCAGATGCTAAGAGGGGGCCCCTGCTGTACAAAAGCCGATAGGAAGGGGCCCTTCCTTGTGCCTCAGGCATCGAGAACGTGTTCCATCGCCGTGCGGGAGCGGCGGCCGGTGCGCAGGTACTCGTCGAGGAACTCGCCCGGGTCGTCGCGGCCCAGCAGTCGGACCACCCCGGCCAGCTCCACGCCGTGCCGGGGCAGCTGGTCGCCGGCGCGGCCCCGCACCAGCATCAGCGCGTTGCGGGCCTGCGCGGCGAGGGTCCAGCCGGCGGCCATCGCGGTGGCGTCCGCCGGGTCGACCAGGCCGGCGGCGCTCGCGGCCGAGAGCGCGTCGAGGGTACGCGTGCCGCGCAGCGCCGGCAGCCGGCCGGCGTGCCGGAGCTGGAGCAGCTGCACCGCCCACTCGACGTCGGCGAGCCCGCCCCGGCCCAGCTTGGTGTGGGTGGCCGGGTCGGCGCCCCGGGGCAGCCGCTCGGTCTCCACCCGCGCCTTGATCCGCCGGATCTCGACGATCTGCTCCCGGGTCAGCCCGTCGGCGGGGTACCGGACCGGGTCGACCATCGCCTCGAACTCGGCCCCGAGGTCGGCGTCGCCGCAGACGAACCGGGCGCGCAGCAGCGCCTGCGCCTCCCACACCTTCGACCAGCGGGCGTAGTACTGCGCGTACGCGGCGAGGCTGCGCACGAGGGGGCCCTGCCGGCCCTCCGGGCGCAGGTCGGCGTCCACGCCGAGGGCGGGGTCGGGGGCGGGGGCGGAGAGCAGCCGGCGCAGCTCCTCGGCGATCGCGTGGGCGGCGGCGCTGGCCGCGCCCTCGTCCGCCCCGGCGGGCGGATCGTAGACGAAGAGCACGTCGGCGTCGGAGAGGTAGTTCGACTCGTACCCGCCGAGCCGGCCCATGCCGATCACCGCGAACCGCAGGCCGGGCAGGGCCGGCTGGGCGGCCCGGGCGGCGCGCAGCGCGGCGGCCAGGGTGGCGTCGGTGACGTCGGACAGGGCGGTGCCGACGGCGGTGACGTCGGCGAGGCCGAGCGCGGCCCGTACGTCGGGGTCGGTACGGCCGGCGACGGCCCGCTCCTGGTCCCGGCTGGGGGTGGGGGCCAGCGACCCGGCCCGGCTCAGGACGTCGGCGCAGGCGATGCGGACCAGTTCCCGGCGGCGCAGCGCGCGTACCGCCCGGGTCGCCTCGACCGGGTCGTCGGCGTGCCGGGTCGCCGCGGCGGCGAAGCCCTCGCAGAGCACCCCGGCCGGGCGCGGGGTCAGCTCGTTCTCCTCGGCCAGCAGCCGCAGCGCCTCCGGCTCGCGGGCCAGCAGGTCGGCCGCGTACCGGGAGGAGGAGAGCACCCGGGCCAGCCGGCGGGCCACCGGGCCGGAGTCGCGCAGCAGCCGCAGGTACCAGGGGGTGTTGCCGAGGGAGTCGGAGACCTGCCGGTAGTTGAGCAGCCCCCGGTCCGGCTCGGGGGCGTCGGCGAACTCGCTGAGCAGCACCGGCAGCAGGGTGCGCTGGATGGCGGCGGTGCGGCTCACCCCGCCGGTGAGGGCCTGGAGGTGACGCAGCGCCCCGGCCGGGTCGGCGAAGCCGAGGATCTCCAGCCGGTGCCGGGCCGCCTCCGGGGTGAGCCGCAGCCCGTCGGCGGGGACGCGGGCCACCGACTCCAGCAGCGGCCGGTAGAGCAGCTTGGCGTGCAGCCGGCGTACCTCGGTGGCGTGGGTGACCCACTCGGCGCGGAACTCCTCGACGGCGCTGCGGCCCGGCGTGGCCGCGTAGCCGAGGGCGGCGGCGAGCCAGCGCAGCGCGGCCGGCTCGGTCGGCACGGTGTGGGTGCGGCGCAGGCCCTGGAGCTGGAGCCGGTGCTCGACGCCGCGCAGGAAGCGGTACCCGCGCAGCAGCGCCTCCCCGTCGGCCCGGCCCACGTAGCCGCCGGCCACCAGGGCGCGCAGCGCGGGGATGGTGCCGGGCACCCGCAACGTCTCGTCGCCCCGGCCGTGCACCAGTTGCAGCAGCTGGACGGCGAACTCGATGTCGCGCAGCCCGCCGGGGCCGCGCTTGATCTCGCGTTCCAGCTCCTTCGGCGGGATGTTGTCGATGATCCGGCGGCGCATCGAGCGGACGTCGTCGACGGCCTCGGGCCGCTCGGCGGCCCGCCACACCAGCGGGGCGAGCTGGTCGATCCACTCCTGGGACAGCGCCAGGTCACCGGCGGCCGGGCGGGCCTTGAGCAGCGCCTGGAACTCCCAGGTGCGCGCCCAGCGCCGGTAGTACGCCAGGTGGCTGGCGAGAGTGCGCACCAGCGGCCCCCGGTTGCCCTCGGGGCGCAGCGCCGCGTCGACGGGCCAGGCGACCAGCCCGCAGACGTGGATCAGCCGGGCGGCGATCGTGGTGGCCGCCGGCAGCTCGTCGTCCTCGGCGCAGACGAAGATCACGTCGACGTCGGAGACGTAGTTCAGCTCGCCGCCGCCGCACTTGCCCATCGCCACCACGCCGAGGCGGGGCACGGCGGCCCCCTCGAGCAGCTCACCCACCGCGATGTCGTACGCCGCCGCGAGGGTGGCGTCGGCCAGCGCGGAGAGCGCCGCCATGGTCTGCTCCAGGGCGCGCCCGCCGGTCAGGTCGGCCGCCGCGATCCGCAGCAGGGCCAGCCGGTACGCGTGTCGCAGCACCGCCACCGGCTGGGTGGACGCGGTGAGGCGGGCGGCGGCGGCCAGGTCGAGCCGACCCTCGGCGGCGGGGGCGAGCCCGTCAGGGGCGGTGGCGAGCACCGGCCACTGGCGCGGGTTGGCCACCAGGTGATCGCCGAGGGCCGAGGACGCGCCGAGCACGGCGACCAGCCGCCGGCGCAGCCCCGGGTCGGCGTGCAGCGTGTCCAGCACCACGGAGTCGCCGGGCCTGCCCGCAGAACCGTTGGCCGCAGCGGCCACGCTCGCAGCGGCGGGGCCGGTGGAAGGGGCGACGGGGCCGATGCGGGTGCGGCGCTCGGCCTCGACGAGGCGGTGCAGCTGGCGCAGGGCCAGGTCCGGGTCGGCGGCCCGGGACAGCGCGGCCAGCAGCTCGGCGGCCCGGTCGTCGACCGGTTCCTGTTCCTGCGGGTGCCACAGGTCGAGCCCGGCCGGGCCGAGCAGGTCGGCGGCGCGGGAGCTGTCGTCGGTGCCGAAGCCGTAGCGGGCCAGCCTGCCGCGGGCGGGTCTGCTCATGATCGGCTCAGTGCCCGAGCAGCGGCAGGGGACGCCGGACGCTGTCGTCGCCCAGCTCGCCGAGGGCGAGGGCGGCGAACCGGATCGCGAACGGCTGCCACACCTCCTCGACGTCGGCCATCACCCGGTCGCAGGCGGCGATTACCAGCTCGGGGTCGTAGCCCAGCTCGTCGAGCAGGGCGGAGTCGGCGGCCCAGTCGGCGATCATGGCGGTGTCGCACTCGATGTGGAATTGCAGGCCCCAGGCCCGGTCGCCGAGCCGGAACGCCTGGTGCGGGTAGCGGGTGGAGGCGGCCAGCAGGGTCGCCCCGTGCGGCAGCTCCGTGATCTCGTCGGTGTGCCACTGGAGCACGTCGGGGATCAGCGGCACGTACCGGAACAGCGGGTCGGCTTCGGCGGCGTCCCGCCGGCCGACCACGGCCGGGCCGACCTCGGGCCCGGACGGGCTGCGCTCGACCAGGCCGGCGTGCGCCGTGGCGAGCAGCTGCGCGCCGAGGCAGACGCCGAGGGTCGGCACCCGGTGCCGGACGGCCTTGCGTAGCAGCCCCTCCAGCTTCGGAAACCAGGGGGCCCCGGGGGTGGCGTCGGGCGCCGGGTACGCCCGCTGGTCGCCGCCGAGCACCACCAGCGCCACGTACCCGTCCAGGTCGTCGGGGAGGTCGTCCCCGGCGTGCGGTCGCAGCACCCGCAGTGCCAGGCCCCCCTCCACCAGCCACTCCCCCAGCCGGCGGGGGTCGTCGGTCGGGTCGTTCTCGATCACCAGCGCGGTTCCCACGCCGTCGAGGCTATCGGGTACGTCGACCGCCACCCGGAACGCCTCGACCCGCGCGCCGAGCGGCATTCCGGTACCCACTGCGGGAACCCGCGGCGCGTTCCCGGTACCCACTGCGGGAACCGCGGCGTTCCCGGTACCCACTGCGGGAAGCCGCCGGGCGGTTAGGCTCGGCGGCTGTGACCGCCGACGACGCCGTCCTGCGCCCACCGGTCCTGCGCCCCGGCGACACGGTGCTGCTGGTGTCCCCGTCCGGGCCGACCCGGCCCGAGCGGGTGGCCCGGGGCATGGAGCTGCTCACCAGTTGGGGGCTGCGGCCGGTGCCCGCCCCGCACGCGTACGCCCGCCGGGGCTACCTGGCCGGCGCGGACGAGCTGCGCGCCGCCGACCTGAACGCCGCGTTCGCCGACCCGCAGGTGCGCGGGGTGATCTGCACCCGGGGCGGCTACGGCGCGCAGCGCATCGTGGACGCCGTCGACATGGCGGCGGTACGCCGGGACCCGAAGGTGGTCGCCGGCTTCTCCGACATCACCGCGTTGCAGCTCGCCCTGTGGCGGGGCGCCCGGCTGGCCGGCGTGCACGGCCCCGGGGCGGCCTGGCTGGACGAGCGCACCCCGCTGCGTTCCGCCGAGTCGCTGCACGCCGCCCTGATGACCACCGGACCGGTCACCGTCGCCGCCGTGCCCGGGGAGGAGACCTTCGGCGTACGGGTGCCCGGCCGCGCCACGGGGACGCTGCTCGGCGGCAACCTGTGCCTGCTCGCCGCCACCCTCGGCACCCGGGACATGCCGGACCTGACCGGAGCGGTGCTGCTGGTCGAGGACGTGCAGGAGCCCCCGTACAAGGTCGACCGGATGCTCACGCAGTTGCGCCGCGCCGGGGCGCTGGACGGCCTGGTCGGTGTGGCCGTCGGCCAGTTCACCGACTGCGCGGACGGCTGGGAGACCACGGTCGCCGACGTGCTGACCGAACGCCTCGGCGACCTCGGCGTACCGGTCCTCGGCGGCCTGCCGATCGGCCACGGCCACGGCCAGCTCACGGTCCCCGTCGGCACCGAGGCCACCCTCGACGCCGAAGCCGGCACCCTCACCACCTCCCCCGCTGTCGCCTAGCCC
>NZ_SMKJ01000102.1:0-20065 GCF_004348615.1 Micromonospora sp. KC207 | reverse complement strand
GGCGCACGCCGATCATCAACTCCGGGCCCACGCCACGAGGCGGTCCGCCGGCCAGGTGTTGACCACCCGGTCGGCGGGGACGCCGCACAGGGCCGCCCGCTCGCAGCCGAACCGCTGCCAGTCGAGCTGGCCGGGCGCGTGCGCGTCGGTGCTGATCGCGAACAGGCAGCCCGCCTCCAGCGCCCGCCGGATCAGCCGCTTCGGCGGGTCCTGCCGCTCCGGGCGGGAGTTGATCTCGACGGCGACGTCGTGCTCGGCGCACGCGGCGAAGACGGCGTCCGCGTCGAAGTCGCTCTCGGCCCGGGTACGTGTGCGGTGCGCCCGGTCGCCCGCCCCGGTCACCCCCGCCGGGCGCGACGACACCATCCGGCCGGTGCAGTGACCGAGGACGTCTAGGTGCGGGTTGGCAATCGCGGCCAGCATCCGCCGGGTCATCCGGCCCCGCTCGTCGTTCAGCCCGCTGTGCACCGAGCCGACCACCACGTCGAGACGGGCCAGCAGCTCCTCGTCCTGGTCCAGCGAGCCGTCGGCGAGGATGTCCACCTCGATGCCGGTCAGGATGCGGAACCCCTCGGGCAGCGCCTCGTTGACCGCCGCCACGTGATCGAGCTGGCGGCGCAGCCGGTCCGCCGTGAGGCCCCGGGCCACCTTCAGCCGGGGCGAGTGGTCGGTCAGCACGACGTACTCGTGGCCCAGCTCGACCGCCGCGAGCGCCATCTCCTCGATCGGCGAGCCGCCGTCGGACCAGTCGGAGTGGGTGTGGCAGTCGCCGCGCAGCGCCGAGCGCAGGGCGGTCGCGGCGGCGTCCAGGTCGGTGCCCTCGGTGGCGACCAGCCGGCGCAGGTAGACCGGCTCCTCGCCGGCCAGCGACTCCGCGACACAACGGGCCGTGACGTCGCCCACGCCGGCCAGCTCGGTGAGCTTCCCGGTGCGGGCCCGCTCGGCCAGCTCCGTCGCCGGCAGCGCGGCCAGGGCCTTCGCCGCCGACCGGAACGCCCGCACCCGGTACGTCGCCTCGTTGGCCCGTTCCAGCAGGAACGCGATCCGGCGCAGGTCGGCGATGGGGTCCCGGTCGGTCATGCCCTGCAACCTACGCGCCCGCGCCGCCGGTCGGGAGCTACGACCGGCGGCGCGGGGTTCGGTGGTGCGTCGGATCAGGAGTACGGCAGCTTCACGACCGACTGGTTGCCGAGGCCGAGGGTGCTCGGGTTGCTCCCGATCGCCGACCAGACCTCCACCTGCACGGTGCCGTTGGCCAGGTTGCCGAGCGTGCCGCTGCTGGCCAGCAGCCCGGCGGCCTGGGTGTAGTGCTCGTACCCGGGGATCGGGTCGGTGGCGAAGTAGCGGTACGTCTCCACCCGCTCCCAGCCCCCGTTGCCGGTGAGATCGTAGGAGAGCCGCACCTGCACCCCGTTGCCGACGGCGGTGCCGGCGTCGAGGAACAGGTCGAACGCGGTCTGCCCGCCGGCGTACGTGAGGTTGAGGCCGGTCGCGGTGAACACCTTGGCGTTGGTCGGGGTGCCCGTCGGGGGCACGCCGCCGCCTGCGTTGCCGCCGCTCCACGTGTACGCCCCGGTGGTGGCCGTCTTCCCGGCCGGCACGGCGAGGGTGGTGCCGTCGGAGAACCGTACGGTGATCGGCGAGGCGGTGATGTTCGACGCCACGTACGTCCGTGCCCCGTTGCGGGTGAACACCGCGCTCAGCGGGTGGTTCGCGCTGACCGTGGTGTTCACCGTGCCGAGCGCGGCGAGGTTGCGGATCCAGTGGAAGGTGTGCGCGCGGCTCTCCCCCTCCTCCGGTGGGTACCCGGGATTGGCCCGCAGGTTCGACAGCGCCGTGCCGGCGTCGCCGAGCGCCTGGAACTGCCAGAGGATGTCCTGCCACACGGTCGGCTGCCCGTTGTTGTTGCGCACCAGCTCGGCGTAGTTCGTGCGCACGTAGGCGGGGTCGTAGCCGAGGTAGAGGTGGCCGCCGGTGACCGGCAGCAGGTTGATGCCCTGGATCATCTCCGGCTCGGCGCTGAACCAGGTCGCGTACGCGCCGCCGTCGCCCCAGACCATGCCGACCGTGGAGTGCCCGAACCCGGCCGGGAAGTTCTCGTCGGCGTGGTCGAACCAGTACTCCTGGATCGCCGCCGCCTGAGTGGTGTACAGGAAGATGCCGGCGTCCCGGACGGCGGCGTCGCCGGTGGCCTGGCCCCACTGGATCAGGGCGTTGGCGAAGTTCATCCCCTCCGACGAGGACTCCTGGTTGTTGCCCGCCCCGAACGAGCCGTGCCCGGAGGCCCAGTCGTGGCCGGCGTAGATGTCGAAGTCCCGCAGGTACGGGAACCGGGTGTCGGCGCGGTCGTAGTTGTCGGCGTCCCGGATGAGCAGGTCCACCATGCCGCCGTAGCGCGCGTCGGAGGCCCACTGCGGGTCGAACTTGGCCAGGGTGGCCGCTGCGGCGATGAAGTAGCCGTAGTGGAAGTGGTGGTCGTTGAGCTCCTGGTCGGACCCGTACGAGGCCGGGTAGCCGATCAGGGTGCCCCAGTTCTGGTCGTAGTAGAAGACCTTCGCGGTCTTACCGGGCGAGGCGGTGAACCAGTCGGTGAGGGTGATCCGGATGGCGTTCAGCGCGCTGTCCCGGGTTGCGGTGTCGTCGACGAGGTCGGCCACCTCGGCGATCCGGGCGGCCCGGCCGAGGCCCTTGCCCGTCCAGTACGTGTCGCCGCCGCGCTGGTCCATCGGGTTGCCCCGGACGGCGGCGAGCTGGTCGCGCAGGGTGGCCAGGTCGGCCCCGGAGCCGTCCCCGACGGCCGGCAGCTCCGGCAGCACCCCGTGGAAGGTAGTGGCGGTGCGGAACTGGGTGACGCCGGCGAGGACCTTCATCCGGCCGCGCGCCGACGGGTACGTCTGAGTGATCGGCGTGGAGCCGGTCAGCGTCTTCCACTGGTGCGGGTAGAGGCTCACCACGGTCTGCTTCGTGGTGCCCTCCCGGGCGGTGGTGGTGTAGGCGTACGTGGTGGTCATCCGGCTGGTGGCCTGGTCGTAGGCGTACGAGACGCGGGTGTCGGTGACGTGGGCGTGCGCGTACCGGCCGTAGGAGGCGGCCAGGCTGGTGCGCTCGGCGGCGGTGCTGCCGGCGGTGGTGGGCAGCAGGGCGACGGAGAAGTAGCCCCGGCCCGCGAGGGTGGACGAGATCCGGCCCCCGCTGACCGTCCAGCTCGCGCCGCTCGGCGCGTACGCGACGTAGTCGTGGCGGGCGACGGTGAAGCCGATGGTCGCGCCGCTGTTCGACCACACGGTCGGGGTGCTGCTGGTGTCGACGACGGCGTCGCCGCCGGTGGCCTGGAAGTACGCGAACGGCAGGCCGTGGCCGATGGTGGCGCGCAGGGTGCGGGCGCCGTCGCTCCAGTACGGGGTGACGGTCCAGTCGGTCCAGCCGGCGACCTTCACGGTCGGCGCGGCGAGCCCGGCGACGCCGACCCGGATGTCCTGCGTGTACGGGTAGTGGAACTCGCCGACCCCGGTGGCGGTGCCGCTGATCACGGGCGTCGAGTTGGCCGAGAAGCCGAGCCCGTCGGTGAACGTGTCGTAGGACAGTGGGTGGGCGTGCAGCGGCTCGCTGTAGGCGCAGTCGGTGCGCTTGAACAGCAGCGACGACCACCAGTCGTTGGTGGGCACGGCCCCGGCCGGGGCGTCGGCGGTGACGTGCTGCCGGGGGTTGGTGGAGATCTGCCCGCAGCCGGAGGGCAGCGGGCCGACGGGCGTGGTGGTGTAGCTGCCGGCGCCGACTGAGGCGGCCCGGGCGGGGACCGTGTTGACGGCCACGGCGAGGCCGCCGGCGGCGAGGGCGAGGACGGTGGACGAGGCGAGGGCCCAGAGGCGGCGGTGGTGTGGTGCGGGAGGTGTCACGGTGCCTCCATCGCGCGGGTACGCCGGACCGGCCGGCATCGGCGCTTGGTCGGGATTGGGGAGGTTCGTTACCTGTGAGAGCGCTCTCTCTTGTCGGGACGTTAACCGGTATCCGAGACGCTCGTCAATGTTTCCGGCCGCTCAAGCCGTGATGTCGCGATTGGACCGTCTCTGGTTCCGCTCCCAACGGCCGGTCGGTCGCCCCAGGCCGAGCCTCTTGTTCGGCCGGTCAGCTGTCCCCGCCGCCGGTCTTCGGCGCCTTCGGGCAGCCGTGCTCGCGGTGCCACGCGGCGACCTCGGCGGCCGGCTCCCGGTTTCCGCCGCGCCGCCACGAGTCGAGGTACCTCGCCGGCCAGACCACCCCGCGCCGGATCCACCAGTCCCCCCGGCCCGTGCACTCCGGGGAGATGCCGAAGTGCAGGTGGCAGACGTTGTTGGCGTTGCCCGTGCGGCCCACCCGGCCGAGCTGCTGCCCGGCCCGCACCCGCGTACCGGCGTCGACCCCATCGGCGATCGCGCTCAGGTGTGAGCCGTAGTAGCGCACCCCGTCGTCGCCGCGCAGCGACACCGACAGGCCACCGTTGTGCGGACCCCGCGGCCCCCGCTTGTCGAACCGGTCCACCCGGCTCACCTCAAGGATCGTCCCGTCGGTCACCGCGACCACCGGCTCGCCGCAGTCGGCGAAGATGTCCGTCCCCGGGTACGCCGAGTGGGTCGGGTGGTAGGCGACGTCGTCCGCGCGCACCGGGAAGACGTGCGGCAGCCCGGTGCGGGGCCGCGCCGACGACGCCGACGGCCCGGCGCTCGACGGGATGGCCGACGGCGCGGGTGCGGCCGGCTGCCCGCCGGTGACCAGCCCGGTCGGGGCCACCCACCCGCCGCTGGGCGCCCGGTTCGGCGGCGGCGCGCCGCAACCGGCGGCAAGCACCGGCGCGAGCAGCAGCAGAACCGGGTACGCCGCGCGCGTGCGGCGCCGGCGCGGGGAGCGCGAGGACATTCGGTCATCCTGACAGAACAGTTACGGTGGGGAGGGTACGGTCCGGGGTGTCCGCCCCGTTCCCTGTGGCACCCGGCGGATGGAGTGAGCCGATGACCTGGCAGCCCGCCCTCCCGGCCGACCCGACACGGGTCGCCCCTGAGCAGCACGCCCACCCCGGCTCGCGTACCCCCTCGGGGCTGTTCCCCTCCGGGCCGCCGTCGCGGCCGACCTGGCGCGAACCGCACCCGGTGACCGGGGCGGCGGTCGCCTCCGGTGCCGCCGTCACCGCCGCCTGGCTCGTGCTGTTCGCGCTGCTCGGCCGCGACGTCCCGACGTACGCCTGGTGGACGATCGTAGCCGGCGGGCTGGCCTGGCTGGCCGCCCTGGCGCTGGTGCGCTTCGGCGACCGGGGCGTCGCCACCGGCGTCGCGATCGTCACCGCCGGCGGCTGGAGCGTCGCCGCCGCCGTGGTGGCCGTGAAGTGGGCGACGACGGGCGACTGGCCCCTGTGGTGACGGGCCGTTCGCGGCGCAGCCGGCCAGCCCGTGACGCCACCGTCGGTCGCCGATCGGCTGCACACCGAATCCCGTCTTGACGTACTCGCTCGGACGGCGCACTCTCGGCGGTATGGCCTGGACCACCCCGCGGCTCGACCCCGAGCGGAGCCGCCGCCGCCTCCAGATTCTCGCCGAGCTGGCGGGGGCCCGAGCGGGACGCGAGCGGGAGCGGCCCCAGCGCGCGCGCACCGAGCGGCTGCGGCAACTCATTGCCACCCGACGCCGTGTCGCGGGCTGACGGCTCCGGCCGACCAGCCACACTTTCCACGGGATTGACCGGCCCTTCGGGGCGTTGACCGGTCGCCTGCCGACCCGACCGGTTAACGTGCACGCGTAACGAGTCGGCGTGCTGTGCCGAGGCAAACTTGGGGGAAACCGTGTCGTACTTCGCTGCCGCCGTGGTGCGCGACGCGGGCGGCTGGACCGCCGCAGAGGTGAACCTGCGCGGGGTCACCGACGTCGACGAGGTCGCCGACCGGCTGCGCGACGTCGAGCCCGACGCTGACCTGTCGTTGCTCTTCGTCGAGGCCGACGATGCCTACCTGGTAATACTGCGCCTGGACGAGGGCGAGGACCTGCGGGTGTTCGGCTCCGACTCCGCGTACGCCGAGGAGTCCCGGCTCGGTGCCCTGCTGGTCGGCGACCTCAAGGGGCCGGTCACCGGCTTCGACGACACCGAGGAGCCGCGCCCGGGCACCGGCACCGCCGACGACGACAGCGAGCAGCCGGCCGTCGACCCGGAGGCCGATCCGGTCGGCGACGCGGACATCCTCGCCGACCTGGGCATCCCCGCGCAGCGGCTGCTCCGCCTCTGCGCCCACGAGGGCATGCTGCCGGCCGACGTGACCGCCGAGGTGTGCCAGGTCCTCGGCTGCGCCGACGAGGTCGAGGAGCTGCGTGGCATCTGAGCCGCCCCCCACCAGTGAGCCTTCGCCCGGTGAGCCTTCGCCCGGTGAGGTCGAGCTGCCGGGCGGCGGGTCGCCGCTGGCGGGGGCCGCCGAGCCGGCGGACGCCACCGATCCGGCGCTGGGCCGCGTGCGGCCGGGGCAGCCGACCCCGGGATCGCCGCAGCGGGTCGGGCCGGGTGCCGACGAGGGCCTCGCGGACCCGGGCGGCGCGGGTCGCCGGCAGCGGCACGAGCTGTGGATGCGGCGCGCGCTCCAGATCGCAGTCACCGGCCCCGAGCCGAATTCCCTTCCTGGCTCCCCTCGCGCCCAACCGTCCCTCGCCGACGCGGGATCGTCTTCCGCCGGGCCGGAACCGGCGGGCGGCGCACCGATGGCCGACGACGTGCCGGTCGGTGCGGTGATCTACGGCCCGGACGGCACCGAGCTGGCCTCGGGGCGTAACGAGCGGGAGTTGACCGGGGACCCGACCGCGCACGCGGAGGTGCTGGCGCTGCGCCGGGCCGCCGAACGCCTGGGCCGGTGGCGGCTGGACGACTGCACCCTCGTGGTGACGCTGGAACCCTGCACGATGTGTGCCGGGGCCATCGTGCTGGCCCGGATAGCGACGGTCGTCTTCGGAACCTGGGAGCCCAAGACCGGGGCGGCCGGCTCGCTCTGGGACGTCCTGCGCGACCGGCGGCTCAACCACCGCCCCGAGGTCTACGGCGGTGTGCTGGAGGCGGAGAACTCCGCCGTCCTGCGCGCCTTCTTCCGCTGACTGGGGCAGGACCGCTCGATCGGGGATGCCAACGTTGCGTGCCGATCTCCACGACGGGACTCCCGATGATCGCCTCGCTTCGACGCGAGTTGATCTGTCAGGAGTCCCGTCCCAACGGGCCGCCGGCCCCGGCCGTCAGGCGATGGCCGTGTCCAGGCCGATCTCGACCATCTGGGAGAAGGTCTGCTCGCGCTCCTCCGAGGTGGTCTTCTCGCCGGTCTTGATGTGGTCGCTGACCGTGAGGATGGTCAGCGCGCGGGCGCGGAACCGGGCGGCGATGGTGTAGAGCGCCGCCGACTCCATCTCCACCGCCAGGACGCCGTAGTCGGCGAGGCTGTCGTAGAGGTCCGGCCGGTCGGTGTAGAAGGCGTCCGCGGCCAGGATCGGGCCCACCCGCATGGTGATGCCGCGCCGCTCGGCCACCTCGACCGACGTACGCAGCAGGCCGAAGTCCGCGACCGGGGCGTAGTCGATCAGCCCGGCGAAACGCATCCGGTTCATGTTCGAGTCGGTGGACGAACCGATCGCGGCCACCACGTCCCGCAGTCGCAGCTCCTCGGTCAGCGCCCCGCAGGAGCCGACCCGGATCAGGGTTTTCACGCCGTACTCGTTGATCAGCTCGTGGGCGTAGATGGAGGCGGACGGCATGCCCATGCCGGAACCCTGGACGGAAACCTCCACCCCGTTCCAGCGGCCGGTGAAGCCCAGCATGCCCCGGACCGTCGAGTAGCACTTGACGTCCTCGAGGTAGGTCTCCGCGATCCACTTGGCCCGCAGCGGGTCGCCTGGCATCAGGACCCGCTCGGCGATCTCTCCCGGCTTCGCGCCGATGTGCGTACTCATGGCAAAGATCCTGCCAGGCCGGCCAGGGGGATACCGGTTCGGCATGCGGGCCCGGGGTCCTGTACCCTCGTCGGCGGTGGCGTGTCCGAGTGGCCTAAGGAGCACGCCTCGAAAGCGTGTGAGGGTTTACGCCCTCCGCGGGTTCAAATCCCGCCGCCACCGCTCGTGAACAGCGAGAACGCCCGGTCGATCCGCGAGGATCGCACCGGGCGCTTTCGCTTGTGGTCTCAGTTCTGGTCAGCCGCGGGTCGGCGCTTCCAGGTGCTGGCCGAGTAGGTCCTGGGTGATGATGCCCTCGGTTACCGCTCGTTGGCCGGCGTAGCAGATCCAGTGCAGCCCGGCGGCGTCCACGCCGTTGCAGCCGCCGGCGATGTTGCCCTGGCCGTCGACGAACATCTCCTTGACGTTGGTGAAGTCGGTTGTCGTGGGCTGGGGTGCGGGCTTTGCCTTCTCCTGCTTGGCCGGGTTGGGCAGTACGTCGGACTTGGGGGCGCGGCTGAGGGTGCAGTCGAAAACGACGTGGTCGGTCGTGGTGCACGACGGGTCGGTGTCTTCGAAGATCACGGCGGCGCCGGGCATGCCGTTGGCCACGGTTTCCTCGGTGAGGTATGCGACAGCGGCGGCCGTACCAGCGCCGGCCGCTACCACCGCGGCGGTGACCGCCGCGATCAACCCGGCACGCGAGAGCCGACGCCGGCTCTTGCCGACCACGGTGGCCTGCGGAGCGATGCGTTCATTCATTGGCACGTTGACCTCCAGGTGGTAGTGTTTCCACCTCCTTATGCCAGGAAGCCAGTCCGATGTTTCACCGGATCAGCCCTTGATCGAGTTGGGCACCACCGGAACCGTCACGGACGTGCCCGCGCCCTCGGTGACGTCCGGCACCAGGATCTCGGTGACCTCGATCTCGGGGCGCTGGGTCCGTTTGGCGATGCTGTCCGTCTCCCGCTGCACCGGGCAGAACGGCAGCTCCGGCCAGAACTCGGCGAACACCTCCCAGGCGGCGGTCTCCTGCCGCCGCAGCTTCTCGACCTCGATGCCGTCGTACTCGCCCTCGCCGATGTCCGGCCGGGCCGCCGCGTCGAACGCCTTCGCCAGCAGGCCAGCCACGCCCTCGTACCGGTCGGGGGCGACGGAGTGGCCGAGACCTGCTCCTCGGCGTGGTTTGTCGGCGTCGGCTCGTCGCCGACCAGAACAATGCCGCACCGAGGCGTCGGGGGGCTCGTCTCTGTCCGAGATCCGCTAGGCCGGAAAACCAAACCGGCCGGGCCGGATTTTTTCCATTCTTCGGCCCGGCGTCAGGGGTGTGGGACAACCTGGGTGGAAGGTCGGGTCAGCCGGTCGGCGAAGAACTCCAGCAGTTCCCGGTGGACGAAGATGTACCCGTCGCCGACGTCCCGCAGGAACAGGCACTGCACGGCGTAGTCGAGGAACGGCCGCAGCGGTCGGGGCAGGACGCCGTCGCGGGCGAGCCGCCGGCGGACCAGCCACTGCTCGATGACCGGCCCGAGCGCGACGGCCACCAGCAGGTACGACGCGGCGAACGCCCCGACCACCGCCCCGTACCGGAGGCCGTCGGCGCCGGTGCGGGCCGAGCCGACGAGTAGAGCGGCGAGGGCGCCGGTGACCAGGCCCAGCGGCGGTGCGCCCATCGCGGCCGAACGGAGCCGCTGCCGCAGGGCGGGGCTCGGGATCTCCCGGCGCGGCGCGCCGCCGGGCGGGCCGACCAGGTAGAGGTCGAACAGCGTGGCACCGGTGACGGCCAGGGCGAGCAGGGTGGCCAGCAGGAACCCGAGCCAGTACGCGAGGTCGGCGAGCATGCCGGGCCAGCCGTGCAGCTCGTCGGTGAGGCCGAAGGCCAGCCCGACCACGAGGGCCGCGGCCACGGTCGCCCACCCGATGCCGGCGTTGCCGGCCACGTCGCGTAGTTCCCTCGCGGTGTCGGTCACCCAGTCGACCCGGAGGGGTCGCCGGTCCTCCGGCCGCCGTTCCCGGGAGGCGATCAGGACGAGGTCCTCGTACTCTGCGAGGGCCAGGCCGAGCGCGGTCAGCGCCCCCGCCGTCGCGCCGACCGCGAGGCCGGGCCAGCCGAGCAGACCGGCCCCGAGCAGGGCGACCAGCCCGCCCACGGCGACGCTGGCCAGCGCCCGGCTGAGCAGGTCGGCGCTCGGGGTGACCCAGCGCGGCGACCAGTCCGGAGCGACCAGGTCGAGGACGAAGATGGTCTGCTGCCGTCTGCGCAACTCGTGGCCGAGCACCGAGAGGTACCGGATGGCCTGCTCCGGCCGGTACGCCGGGTGCGGACGGTGCCGCAGCATCGTCTCGACGTACCGGGTGAAGAGGCGGGTGCGGCGACCGTCGGGGCCGGCGGCCGGGCCGGGACCGTCGGCGTAGGCCAGCCCCATGATGGTGAGCAGCAGGGGCGACCCGGTGAACTCCCACAGGCCCTCGTCGGCGGTGAGGGCGGCCCGGAGGCCGGCGAGGGCGGGCCCGGACCGGTTTAGGTACCGCTCGATCTGCGGCCGGGTCAGCGGCTGGATCGTCACCGTGCCGTAGACGGGCAGGCCGGCGCGGAGTTGCCGGTACTCCCACTCGCGGCAGCAGACCGCGATCGGGGTGAGCGGCTGCCGGGCGTGGAACGCGGCGATCGCCGCCGCGCACTCGTCGCGGCGGGTCGCGGCCACCTCGTCGAGGCCGTCGAGCAGGGGCAGGATCGCGCCGGACTCGATCCACGCGCCCGCCTGCCGGGACGGGATGCCGTACCGCTCGGTGAGTTCGGCGGCGAGCCACTGCTCCAGCGGCGGGCGTCGGGTGGCCCACGACGAGAGGTTCAGCACCACCGGGATCGGGGCGTCCGGGTCCCGCCCGGCCGCGTCGACCAGCTCCCGGGCGAGTTCGAGCAGGGTGGTCGTCTTGCCGGAGCCGGGTGCCCCGAGGATCACCACGGCCCGGTCGAGCCGCTCGAAGAGGCCGGCCACGGACGCGCCCCCGTCGAGGACACCGGTGAAGCCGCCGCGGTGGGTGGCCCGCAGCGTCCACGGGTACCGACGGTCGTCGGCCGACGCGGTGATGCCGAGCTGGATCCGCGCCTCCCGGTGCAGGGAACGCTCCAGCACGCTGGTGATCCAGTACCGGCGTACCCGGTCGAGCAGGACCCGGCGGGCGTGCGTCGCGGTCACGCCGGTGACCGGCGCGGACTCGCGGGCCCGCCGGACCTCGACCACCGTCAGCGCCGCGACCACGACGACGAGCGCCGGCCAGGCGAGCCACAGGTGCGGCGTCCACCGGGCCGGCAACGCCCCCGTGGCGACGTTGGTGGCGACGCCCAGCAGGGTCACGCAGACCACCGAGAGGACGACCGTGGCTACCCGACGCATGCGTCGTCTCTACCGTCCGGTCCGCGTGGGCACAACCCATGATCGGGTACGCGCCGGTCGTGCCTGTCAGCAGGGGCCGCAGCCCTCGTCTCAGCAGGGGCCGTAGCCCTCGTCGAAGAGGCGGCGGGCCCAGTCGGCGTACCCGGCGATGATTTTCCGGACCGTGTGCCCGTCGTGCAGGAAGAGGTACCCGCGGTCGCCGCTGCGGGCCAGCAGCCCGTCGAACCGGTACGTCCGTTGGGGAGCGTCGAGCGGGCTGACCGACCGGTAGCGGGCCCGGACCTCGTCGATCGGTGTGCCGACGCCGATGCCCTGCGGCGTGCGGACCGGGTCGTCGAGCCAGAGCAGCACCAGCCGGTTGTCGACGAAGATCGGGCTGACGGCGCCGTGCCCGGCGAGCGTGGGCCCGCAGGCGTCGACGTCGGACGTCAGCATCCCGCGCCGCGTCAGGTCCTCCTCGGTGTCGCCGAACTCGACGTTGCGCAGGCCGTTGAGGTCGACGACCTCGTCGGCCGACTGGCCGGCGTCGGGCGGCGGCCCGGGCGGGCGCGCGTCGCCGCCGGCGTCGACCGACCCTTGTGGACGTACGCCGCTGCCCGCGATCGAGGCAGCCGCGAGCAGTGTCGCAATGAAAACGAATTGTCGCAATTTCATGGAATCCCCCAGTCCCCAACGGGACGGGGGCGTTCAGGTTGCTGCCGATCGCCGGATTCCCCGAATTCCCACTCCTCGGCCAGCTCGTCCCAGTAGTCGGCGGTCAGCCCGCGCCGCCCGTGCGCCAGCCAGCCGGCGGTGTTCCGCTCCAGGTGCAGGCCCAGCTCGGCGAACGGGTCGATCCACCGGCCCGGCTCCGCGCCGATGCGGGTCAACGCCGCGTTCAGCGGCCACTGCCCGCGCGGGGCGTCCAACACGTCGTCGAAGTGCGGCCCCCAGCTCACCGCCCCGGCGAGCCAGACCACCGCCGCCTGCCGCCCGAGACCCCCGGCGAACTCCGCCTCCAGGTACGTCACCGGCCCGAGGCGGGACCACCCCGCGAACAGCCCGGTCAGGGTCGGCGACAGCACCAGTTCGAACGGCTGCTCCGGGCCGGGTTGCCCGACCGCGTAGTCCGGCAGCGACCCGGTCAGCTCCTGTACGAGCTGCGGCGTGACCGGCAACAGCGCGAAGTCCTGCCGCAGCGCGGCGAGCACGGCGTGATCCAGGTCGGCGGTCCGCTCGCGAAGCAGCTCGACGTCGGCCACCACGGCGCTGAGCTGGTAACTCATTGGATCCCTTCGGGCGTCCACAGCCTGTGGATAGAACATGTGTGCGACCGGGGATGTGGCGCCGGCGCTGCCCCGGACCGTACCGGGTGCGCACCCGGCCGTCGCCGAGCCGGGACGGACGTGTCGAAGGGCCGGCCCCGCCCGGGGTCGGCCCTTCGGCTATACCGATCAGTAGAGCGAGCCGCCGCTCTGCGGCCCGGCGATGCGCATGCCGTACCGCTCGGGCCAGACGCGGTCGGTGCGCAGGGACGCGCCGCTCCACGAGGTGGCCTGCGGCACGAGCCCACCGGAGGAGCCGTGGAACGCGGCGATGGAGCCCGAGGCGTATCCGGGGGTGTCGCCCGCCACCTCCTCCCCGGTCGACGCCACGACGGCGTCCAGCCCGCCGGTGCCGTCGAGGTTCAGCAGCGCGACGGAGGCGCCAAACAGGTCGCCGGGCTCGGCCGAGCCCGGCACCACCGAGTGGTTCTGATCGAAGCCCTGCGCGCCGCTGCCGGTCAGGCCCGAGGAAGAGCCCTTCAGCAGGGTGATCATGCCGGCGCTGTCCGTCGAGCCGATGTCCTCGCCGGGCACGCCGACCAGCACGTCCGCCTTGCCGTCGCCGGTCACGTCGCCGACCGCGAGCGAGCCACCGAAGCGGTCCTCGCCCTCCGGATCACCCGGCACGCCCGTGGTGCTCTGCGTGATGATGCGTACGGCGCTGCTGGACAGGCCGCCGGAACGGCCCGTGAAGGCCGCGATGAGCCCGCCCGTGATGTGCGGGGTCTGCGCGCTGGGCGCACCGGCGATCACCTCGCCCAGCCCGTCGCCGTTCACGTCGCCGATCGCGAGGGTCTCGCCCAGGTACCAGGCGACGATGTCGGGATTGCCCGTCGCCGGGTACACCGCCCCACCGGTGACCGACGTCGCGCCCGTGGTCGACACGCCGCTCGCCGAACCCCACATCAGGGTGACCATGCCGCTGCCGTCCCAGGACGTGCCGTCGTTCTCGTGCGGAGCGCCGATGACCAGGTCCGCGTACCGGTTGTTGTCGACCTTGCCGATGGCGAGCGTGTAGCCGAAGTGGTCGTTGTTCTCGGCCGCGCCCGGCACCGCCGCCTGGTCCTGCTGGAAGTACTGGGAGCCGGTGGCCGTGAGTCCGCCCGTGCCGCCGAACAGGACGTAGACCGAACCGGCGTCCGCCTTGTCCCCGATCGCCTCCCCGTACGCGCCGACCGCCAGGTCTTCGCGGCCGTCCCCGTTGATGTCACCCGCCGCGAGCGCCGCCCCGAACCGGTCGTAGCTCTCCGGCTCGCCCTGCACGTTCGGCGAACTCTGGTTGAAGTGGCTCGCCGCGCCGACCACCAGGCCCGTGGCGCTGCCCGGGATGACCCAGACCCCGCCGGCGTGGGCCTTGTTGCGCGGGTCCACCTCGTCCGAGTCGCCGATCGCCAGGTCGTCGTAGCCGTCGCCGTTGAAGTCCCCCGCCACCAGCGCCATGCCGAAGCAGCCGCAGCCACCCTCCGTCGGCGACAGGACGCCCAGGAAGTAGTCGACCTGCGGCGCGGACGAGTAGCGCACGACGACGACCCCGGTCGGGTAATGGGGCAGATCGGACTGGGAGGGGTCGCCCGTGGCCGCGACGTCGTCGAGGCCGTCGCCGTCGAAGTCGGAACGGGTGGGGCCGGTCCCCTTCACCGGGGTCACCGCCTTCGCCACCCGCTGGTACTGGAGGACGATGCCCTCCCGGGTGATGGTGCCGAACTCGTCGGCCGCCCGCGCGGGCGCACCGACCGCCAGCCCGGCCACCACGGCCAGGGCCGACACGCTTGCCGCCGTCTTCCGACGTGTTGTTATCCGACGCAACACAAACCCCCGCTCGTTGTTGGACGCCCCGACACGCTAGGGGGATCGATCGACGCCCATAACCGGACGACCGGGCAGGCCGGCAGACGACCGGGCAGTCCACCCGACCGAACGGCCGACCCCGGTCCGTCACTTCAGGGCGACCCGGCACGGGCGGCGTGTTGTCAGACGCGCATCCGGTCGGGGCAATCCCTCGCAGGGCCTGGTCAGCCGGAGCAGCGGCATACGCGGACCAGCCCCGCACTCGACGAGTGCAGGGCCGGCTGCGGATCACACGGTCGGTCGGCCGCTGCCGGGGCAGGTGCCCCGGCCCCCCTCGGCCTGGTGCGGCGGGCAGGGGTTACCCGGGAGTGGGCCTACGCGTGCCCCGCAGACGGAGCACTGACTCTGTGGTGCCATTCGCGGACTCCTTGGGGAATCTGGTAGTCCGGGTAGGGGTCGGTCTCTGGCTCGCGCCGGTCACCGGACGTCGCCGTGGCCCGCAGATGGAGCACCGTTCGGTCGCGGCAGGTGATCCGCAGCGCAGACGGGGTCGGCCGACCGTCTTCGGTCCAGCCGACGCCCGGGGTGGCGCACAGCTCCCAGCGCTCGAACGGCTCGGGCTGGGCGACGTCGAGGATCTGGTGGGTGAGCACGAGCAGCCGCCAGAAGCGCAGCCGTGGGGGCGGCATCTCGCCGAGCGGCAGGGGCTGGGCGTCCCGCTGCGGGACGGCCGCCCACAGCATCGAGCTGGACCCGCTTTCGTGCCACAGCCTGATCCCTGCGGGTGACTGGCCGCCGGGCTCGGCGTCCCGGCCATACCGTTTGATCTCGGTGATGTCCGGGTGCTCGGCGGCTCGGTAGAGGGCTTCCATGATGTCCAGGGCCTGGGATACCTGCACGGTTGCTCTCCTGCTGGGTCGGGAATCGTGGCAGCTCGGAGGCAGTCTACGGCGGGGCGGCGGGGCCCGGCTCCAGCGCACGCCGGCACCTACCCGGCGGCCTGGACGTCGGCCGCGACGTCCGTGATCCAGTCGGGCAGCGGCGGGATCTGCCACTCCCACGGCCCGTACCAGCGGGCGTCGGTGTACCGGCCCCCGTACGGTCCGCTGGTGCCGAGCAGGACGCCGTGCACGGTGGTCGTGGAGATCGCGCCGTCGATGACGATCACCTCCAGCTCCGTCGGCCGGAACTTGCGGCCCCGGTAGTCGGTGAGGTCGGGTGCACCGGACACCTGGTAGCGGTGGTCCACCGCTTCCCTGATCTTGGTTGCCCGCACGGCCGCCTTCATCGGTTCACCGCGTCGTACAGGGCTTCCACCGTCACCAGCAGTTCCAGGCACCACGGCTCCGGGCACTGCACCGACTCCCACCGGCATTCGAGGCCGTGGCCATATACCCGCACCCAGCCGGGCACGTCGGTGGGCTGGCCGCCGACGTCGGCCACCCGCATGTCGATGTATGTGGTACCGAGCTGGCCGGCGTGGGTGGCCCACTCGCCAGTGCGCAGCGACAGCCGCTCCCCGGCGGCCACGTGGATGCTCACCACGTGGCCACCAGCCGTTCCAGGGCGGCCCAGTCGGTGTCAGCCAGGGTGAGGACTTCCCGCGCCCAGGTGACCTCTTCGCATCCTGCGGGGGTGCATCGCCAGCAGGTGTGGCCGGCGGCGTGGCTGGTTACGACGAGGCTCGCCACCGCCGCGACGCTCCCGGCGTCCAGGTCGTCGACCATGCGGGTCACCGGTCGTACCTCACCTGGTAGCCGGTGCGCTGGCCCAACGTGAGCGGCTGGTACGCGTTGGGCTGGGTCGGCTCCGAGTGCCAGCGGCTGTTACGTAGCCGTTCGGCCTCGGCCAAGCCGAGGAGCTGTCGGCGGGCAGCCGCCTGCTCGGCCGCCTGGATGGCCTGACCGGTGCCGGGTGGCGGGGGCGGGTCGGGCTGGCGGAGTAGCCACCGCGCGATCGCGCATAGCTCGGACCAGACGGGCACGGTCGCCTCCCTCGTCGGTGGAGGGCGCGGCGGAGTTCGACCCCTAACCGGGTCTCGGGCCTGAAGGACTTCCGCCGCCGCGCCTTACGCGCCAGCCTCACCGACGACCCAGGTGCTGGCACAGAAGCAGGCTGTCCGCTCGCTGTCCGCGCTGTCCGCGGACACCCTGCGAGTAGGGTCACCGACGTGACTGACTACGTGCAGGTGTCGACTGCCACGGATTGCCGTGAGGTGGGCCTGAGCCTCGCCGAAGGTGCGGTGGCCGCCCGTCTCGCGGCGGGCGCTCAGGTGGTCGGCCCGGTGATCAGCGTGTTCTGGCACGAAGGCAGGCAGGGTACGGGGGAGGAGTGGCAGGTGCTGCTGTTCACCACCGCCGCCCGGTATCCGGAGTTGGAGCAGCATCTGCTCGGCGCCCATCAGTGGAGCAATCCGCAGGTGACCGCAGTGCCGATCGTTGAGGGCTCTAGGGAGTACCTGGCGTGGCTGGCCCGGTCAGTGGCTGTGTAGACACCTCGGCGGCGAGTTCGCGAAGCTCGACAACGCAGGGCATGGCGGTGTAGGGCTGCAACCGATCGAGGACCGACTCCAGTCGTTGACCGGGCCGGACCGACCCGACCCCACCGGACAGCCGAACAGCCAGCGCGGCGGTCGCGCATGCTTGCTCGACTTCGTTGGCGTCGAGATAGGCGTCGGCCAGCCACGACAGGTACAGCGCCTTGTCCCGGGCATGAGTGTCGTCGAACTGGGCCAGCGCCTGTTCAAGGGCAGGGATCGCCCGAACCGGTCGGTGCAGCACCGTCCAGCAGCGGCCGGTCATGATCTCAGCCTCGGTGCGGTCGACCCAGTAAACCCAGTCTGGTTCGGCGCGGTCGTCATGTTCTGTCAGGCAGGTGGTGCCGATGCCGAGGTGCCGGTCGGTAGCTGCGTTGTCGCCGGCAAGGGCGTGTGCCCATGCGGCACGTAGGTGCAGCAGGGCCCGCACCCCCGGGGTTACGGCGTCACCGGCGGTGGCGCAGGCTGCGGTGGCAGTGGCGGTGGCGTTGCTGTGGAGGGCGAGCTGCTGGTACGCCAGGAGGGCCAGCCCGTTGCCGGCTAGGGCGGCGTCGTCGGCGTCGCGTGCTGCGGCGAGGCTGACCCGGTACAGCCGGTCGGCATCGTGATGGCGCCCGGCGTCGAAGGAGGCCCACCCGGCGAGTTGAGCCTGTTCGGCGAGGACGGCGAGGAGTTGCCGGCCGGTCGTCTCGCTGAACGAACCGTCTTGGACAAGATGTGCGGTCGCGTCGACCTCGGCCGCGTACAGGCGGTAGGTGTCGGCACCGCCGAGGTGGTTGTCCAGGCGACGTAGCCGGGCGGTGTGGTCGAGGAGTCTGCCGGGTGTGTCCGCTCCCACGCGACGGCCATGGGCGAGCAGTGTGTGGGGCAGGGCGGCGGCCAGGCCTGCGGCGGCGACGAACTCGCGGCGGCGAAGTCCCGGGCCAGCGGTGGCTAGGGCGGCGAGTTCCCCGCCTGCCTCAAGGATCTTGTCGAGCCGTTGGGCGACCTGCGGGCTGGGCGCCTTCACGTTCGTCTCTAGTTCGTGCAGGTATGACTTCCCGTAGTGGGCGAGCTTGGCCAGGTTGCGTAGTGAAAGGCCGCGGTCGGCGCGGATCTGTCGCAGGCGAGCCGCGAAGGGCGGTTCGGACATGGGCTTGCTCCCAGGTAGAGGACTGGGCGGCGCCCGCCCGCCTCTACCCCGGCGGGCCGCCACAGTCGACGGTACATCGGGGTAGTCCGATGCGCTGGCAGCAAACATGCTGAAGTCGCCGTTTCGCGCCCGAGCGTGACGGCTGCCGCAGGTGAGGTCGGCCTCACTCGCCGACCCGATTTTCCCCACAGTCCTCTGATGAAGATCGGGCCCGGTCTTCGGACCGGACCCGATCTTCATCTTCGTGCTGCTCAGGTGAGCGGAGGATACGAGATTCGAACTCGTGAGGGTGTTAACCCAACACGCTTTCCAAGCGTGCGCCCTAGGCCTCTAGGCGAATCCTCCGTGGGACAGGATACAGGTCCGCCGGGCGCCGGCCACCCCACCACCCCCCGAAGATCGACCGGGCGTCGGGTAGGGTTGGGGGCACCTCCCGTGCGGCGGTATCTCGTGAACCTCCCCAGGGCCGGAAGGCAGCAAGGATAAGCGAGCTCTGCCGGGTGCACGGGAGGCCTTTTTGTCTCCGGGCGCCGGTAGCGTACCTGCGGGTCGGGTCACCGTGCCTGCGGGTCAGGTCACGGGGTGGTGGGTGGTCACCCGTGCCCGACCGGCGCAGAATGGCTCGGTCGAGAGGAGGCGGGACGGGTGACACTGGCGCTCTACCGCAAGTACCGGCCGCGTACCTTCGCCGAGATCATCGGCCAGGAGCACGTCACCGAGCCGCTGTCGCAGGCGCTGCGCAGCGGGCGGCTCAACCACGCGTACCTCTTCTCCGGGCCGCGCGGCTGCGGCAAGACCTCCAGTGCCCGCATCCTGGCCCGCTCGCTCAACTGCGAGCAGGGCCCGACGCCGGAGCCGTGCGGCCAGTGTGACTCCTGCCGCTCGCTGGCCATCGACGGGTCCGGCTCGATCGACGTCATCGAGATCGACGCGGCCAGCCACGGTGGCGTCGACGACGCCCGGGAACTGCGCGAGAAGGCGTTCTTCGCGCCGGCCCGCAGCCGGTTCAAGATCTACGTCATCGACGAGGCGCACATGGTCTCGTCGGCCGGCTTCAACGCCCTGCTCAAGCTGGTCGAGGAGCCCCCGGAGTACGTCAAGTTCATCTTCGCCACGACGGAGCCGGAGAAGGTCCTCGGCACGATCAAGTCGCGGACCCACCACTACCCCTTCCGGCTGATCCCGCCGAAGACGCTCCGCCCCTACCTCGAGCAGCTCTGCGAGGCCGAGGGGGTCACCGTCGACCCGGCGGTGTTCCCCCTTGTGGTGCGCGCGGGCGGCGGCAGCGCCCGGGACAGCCTCTCCGTGCTCGACCAGCTCATCGCGGGTGCCGGCCCGGAGGGGGTCAGCTATCCCCGGGCCGCCGCGCTGCTCGGCGTGACCGACTCGGCGCTGATCGACGAGATGTGCGACGCCCTCGCGACCGGGGACGGCGCGGCGGCGTACGCGACCGTGGACCGGGTGGCCGAGGCCGGGCACGACGCGCGCCGCTTCGCCTCCGACCTGCTGGAGCGGCTGCGCGACCTGATCGTCCTCCAGCAGGTGCCCGACGCCGCCGCGAAGGGCCTGATCGACGGTCCGGCCGACCAGATCGAGCGGATGACCGCCCAGGCCCAGCGGCTCGGCCCGGCGACCCTGTCCCGGTGTGCCGACATCGTGCACGACGGCCTGGTGGACATGCGCGGCACCACCGCGCCCCGGCTGCTGCTGGAGCTGATCTGCGCCCGCATGTTGCTGCCCGGCGCGGACGACTCCACCGGCGGCCTGCTCCAGCGCCTGGAGCGGATGGAGCGCCGGTTCACCCTGGGTGGCGTCGAGCCGCCGCCGGCCGCCGCCGGCTCAGCGCCGGTCGCCCCCGCCCCGGCGGTACGCCCCGAGCCGCCAGCCCCGCCTGCGGCGGCTGCCGCGCAGGCGGCGCCGGCGGCGGCGTCCGCCGCCCCGGCGAGTCCCCCGGCCGCGCCTCGGCGGGAAGTCCCGCCGGAAGCGGT
>NZ_SMKJ01000101.1:0-20248 GCF_004348615.1 Micromonospora sp. KC207 | reverse complement strand
CCCCGACAAGATGAGGGCGCCGCCCCATCGATGGGATGCTTGGCCGGTGGAGGACAACCAGATGTCGGTACGGATCCGCGGCCTTGTCGTTCCGCCGCTGCTGCTCTCCCTCCTCAGGGCAGACAGATGGCGACATCCCGGTGAAACGGCCCTCGCCCGCGCGATGCCCTGGTTCAAGGACCCCCTGCACTTCCTCACCAGCATCGAAGCCATGACGCGAGAGTCGACCTCACTGGACATCCTCACCCAAGACCACGCATCAGCTCAGCTCTTCAGACTTGCGCGAGGCACCGAGCGGACCGAGCCGATCGACCTACCCTGGCTGGACATCGACATGGCGTTCCTCGTTGCGGTCAACAAGCGCCCCGGCGACGACGTGGCCATCGCGCTCGACTACCGAACAGACCCCATCGACCCCCGCGTCGTCGCGACCGACTTCTGGACCGACCCGAGCCGGTGCTCATGGCGCGAAGTCGCCCCGACGTTCTCGGCCCTCGTCGTCGCGTTCGACCTGTAACCAACGCCTTCCGCAACAGCCCTCCGGGCCTTCCCACCTCCCGGGCACCATCGGTGACCCGAACGGCCCGCCAGGGAGCTGCCCGCCGGACCGATCATGATGATCAGGACTGCCTATCCTGACGCTGGTGAAGGTCCGACAGCGCAAGAAGCTCACCGCCCGTCTGATGGCGTCGCTGCTGCTTGACGATCTCCCCGCGATACTCGCGCTGCTGCGTGTGGGGGCAGACCCCAACGGGGCAGACCGTGACGGCACCACGCCCCTCTACTTCGCCGCACTGCATAACAAGCGGGTGGCGGTACGGATCCTCATCGACGCCGGCGCGGACCCGAACGTCGAGAGCGGACGCGGCGACGAGGGGACACCCTTGACGGGAGCCGCCGCGTGGGGGCACGCCGACGTCGTCCGCCAACTCCTCACCCACGGCGCAGACCCGAACCTCCGCGAAGACCACGGCACCGGCCTGTCGCCCCTCGAATGGGCCGCCCGAGGCGGCCACATCGAAACAGAGGCGCTACTCAGAGCCGCAAGCGCGACACCACCGCAGACACCACGCGAATAGCGACGGACCTGCTCTCGTCCCAGGTCCTTCGGATGCCTGGCCCGCGCCTGGGGCAGCGACCAGAAGGTGACCAACCGCGTCTGGGACACACTCACCACCACACCGGAGCCGGCGGGGCGCTTCCTGCTCGCGCCCGCGCCGGACTGCCCGCAAACCACGGTACGGCTGGTCACCGCACCACCGAACGGTGGACGGGTGCCTACGGTGCCCCTGCCTCCCGCTCGGGTGTTCCCCCTGGTAGTCAATCAAAGGTCTGAGTCACCTTGACGGTGATACGTCGGGGATACAGATCTTGAATGGTCAGGTTGTGTCGGGTTCGAGTGTCAGTCCGGTGTGAGCGAGGAAGCCGTCGAGTAGGTCGGTGCGGTACTGGATGCTTTTGAGTCGGTTGCGGATGATCGCGAGGAGGTGGTCGACGCCGGTGACGGCGAGGTTGCCGATGCTGCGTTTGAGGTGGGACCACACTGCCTCGGTCGGGTTCAGGTCGGGGGCGTAGGCGGGTAGCCGGATCACGGTCAGCCAGTCCCGGGCGTCGATCATCTGCCGCATGGCGGCGGAGACGTGGGTGTTCAGGATGCCCCTATGTTCCGTCAAGCGGCGGAGGGTGCCGGTAGATCTGTCGGCGGGTGGATCCGGCGGTAGATTTCGCGGGCGACGTAGCGTTTGAGACAGCGGATGATCTCGCGTTTCGACATGCCTTGCCTCGAGCGTCGTTCGAGGTAGCTGCGGGTGCGTGGGTCGCGGCGGATGCGTGTCACGACGATCCGGTAGAGGGCGGCGTTTGCTTGGCGGTTGCCGCCGCGGTTGAGCCGTCGACGTCGGGTCTTTCCGGAGGACTGCTCGACCGGGCTAACGCCGCACAGCGCGGCGAAGGATGCTTCGCTGGCCAGCCGCTCAGGGTTGTCGCCGGCGGCGATCAGCAAGGCAGCAGCACTGTCGGGCCCGACGCCGATGATCTCCAGCAGCTGCGGATTGTGGGCACTGACCGCTCGGTTGATCCGGCGGGTGAGTTCCTTCGCCTCGGAGGTCAACTGCTGGATGCGGCGGGCCAGCAGCCGGAGCGTAAACACGGCTGCGCTGCCGGTGTCGGGAAGGTCTGCGCATCGGGCTATCAGTGCCGAGTTGCTGAGTGCAGACAACGACTCGCGTAGCTCTGGATCGATGCCGACGAGTACGGCTTTGAGTTGGTTCTTCGCCTGGGTGCAGGCCTTGACAGCCGACTCTTTCGCCAGCCGCAGGACGCGCATGTCGGCGGCCGGGCCCTCGCCCGTCTTGGGCGTGACGGCAGCACGCCCGGACAGGACTGCACGAGCGGCGGCATCGGCATCGATGGCGTCGGTCTTTCCTTGCTTGCGGCGTGTGGCGCGATCAGGCCGGTTGACCTCGACGACCTGAACGCTTTCCCGGCTCAGGAACTTTGCCAGAGCCGCTCCGTAGGAACCGGTGCACTCCACTCCTGCTCGGCGCAGGCCGCCGAAGGAACGGGCCCAAGTCAGGAGTTGGCGGTATCCGGCAGAGGTAGCCGGGAACTCCTGATGGGCCATGGGCGCCCCGAGCACGGTGATCACGGCAGCAACGTGCACGTCCTTGTGGGTGTCAACGCCGAGGATCACCTCCTCCACCAACTTTTCCTCAGGCTGTTCAGACACTGTCGTCTGGGGCATGCTGGTGACGGTCATGTGGCTCCTCGATCGGCGTGGGGCTGATGGCCGACGCCGGCCGGTGGGGCGGTCAGAACTGTGATGGTGCCTTGTGCGGCAAGGCCCCTATCGAGACACACCCGCCGGTTGGCGGCAGCACACGCCGCCGGATACCGAAGCCGACAGATCCTCAACAAGGCAGCCAGGGCCAGTTGCCCCACGGGTCAGGCCCCGGTCCCGGACGGCGCCCTGCAAGTCTCACAGTTGCCCCAGACGCACACGATCGGGCCGTCGAGTTGTTGGTGGGCGGCATCCAGCAGGGTGATGTAGTCGCGTTCGCTGAAGCTGCGTCGTTCGTTCTTGCGGCCGCGGTGCACGATCGTGCGGTAGATCAACCGGGACCGCTGGCCGCGCCGGTAACAGGTCAACCCGGCGATCGAGACGCGACCGGATCCTTTGCCAGTGACCGGGACGACCGGGGTGTGTCCGCGTCGTCCCCAGATGCGTGCCTTCGGAGGGCGCAGCGTCTGACCGGCCTCGTCCTCGAAGACCAGCCACGCCTGCCGCTGCGCCGCTACCGTTTTCCCACCGGCCACGTCTCCTTGCGCCAGGTGGTGACCGCGGCCTCGTCCCGCTCGACGGCACGGTGTTTGGGCACCTGCACCGACCAGCCAAGCCGGTACATGATGTTCGCCGTGCCACGCAGCGTGTACCGGGTGCGGAACATCCGCGCGATCAGGTCCGACACCCGCGCCAAAGTCCACCGCTGATCGGCGCCGAACCCGTGCGCTGCCGGCCCCTGCTCCAAGGCATCGGCCAGCCGCCGCAGCCGACCCTCATCCAGGCGACACCGAGACCCCGCAGGCCCCTTCGAGGCGAGGGCCTGTTCACCACCGGCCCGCCACCGCTTACGCCACCCGTACACCGCGGTCTGCGACACCCGCAACCGGCGCGCGACCTCCGGCACCGACACATCCTCGGCGAACCACCCAGCCGCCTGCCGCCGTACCGCCTCACGCCTCGCCCGCCCCCGCGCGGACAACCCACCTCCATCGGGATACCTCATCCCATCGATCTACCCCAGCCCCAAGCCATCACACAGACCACAACGGACGAACCTGGCCATTCAACATCTGTAGGCGACCGGAATAGAGGAATTGCTCGCGACCTGGAGGGTTGCGATCCTCGCCCGGCGCGGTGGCCAGGCGCAGCCCGAGTATGCCGGATCGTCCCCGTCGACCGGTCCGCCGTTGCGATCCTCGCCCGGCGCGGTGGCCGGGCGCAGCCGCAAGGTCGGGGTTGGCCACCGACCCACCACTCTGGGCGTTGCGATCCTCGCCCGGCGCGGTGGCCGGGCGCAGCGTCTGTCCCTGTGCGCCTAATCGTCTGAGCCGCCGACGTTGCGATCCTCGCCCGGCGCGGTGGCCGGGCGCAGCTGGTGGCACGCCTGACAGCACGGGCGTGGCACGGGTGGTTGCGATCCTCGCCCGGCGCGGTGGCCGGGCGCAGCACGGCGGACCTGGCGGACGCTCACCGGGTCGGTCTGTGGTTGCGATCCTCGCCCGGCGCGGTTGCCGGGCGCAGCAACCGCCCGCCGAAACGGCGTGGCGTCAGTCCGACGTTGCGATCCTCGCACGGCGCGGTGGCCGGGCGCAGCGCTGGCCCACATCGCCCACACGCCGTCCGGCCCGAAGTTGCGATCCTCGCCCGGCGCGGTGGCCGGGCGCAGCACCGGTACGACCGCAGGTTGCCCATGCCCGTCGAGTTGCGATCCTCGCCCGGCGCGGTGGCCGGGCGCAGCTTCAAAGACGCTGTCCGACTGGTCATTCGCCCCCGAGTTGCGATCCTCGCCCGGCGCGGTGGCCGGGCGCAGCGCCGCCCAGCTGGAGGCGATGCGGATCGGCGTGGCGGAGGTTGCGATCCTCGCCCGGCGCGGTGGCCGGGCGCAGCATCTCCCTCGACCCCGAGGTGGGCGACGTCGAGTGGTTGCGATCCTCGCCCGGCGCGGTGGCCGGGCGCAGCGCCGCCCAGCTGGAGGCGATGCGGATCGGCGTGGCGGAGGTTGCGATCCTCGCCCGGCGCGGTGGCCGGGCGCAGCATCTCCGCGTAACCGCCGTTGTACCGGCCGCGCGGGAGTTGCGATCCTCGCCCGGCGCGGTGGCCGGGCGCAGCGTGCGTCTGGGTGCTGCTCGCCCTGGCCGTCACCCGGTTGTTGCGATCCTCGCCCGGCGCGGTGGCCGGGCGCAGCATGCGACAGGATCGACACCCCCGCGACCGCACCCCAGTTGCGATCCTCGCCCGGCGCGGTGGCCGGGCGCAGCATGCGACAGGATCGACACCCCCGCGACCGCACCCCAGTTGCGATCCTCGCCCGGCGCGGTGGCCGGGCGCAGCTCTCATCGAGGGAGTCGAACTGCTGTTCGTTGCCATCGTTGCGATCCTCGCCCGGCGCGGTGGCCGGGCGCAGCACCGTCGCGCGGCCTCCCACGTAGCCAGGCAGCCGACGTTGCGATCCTCGCCCGGCGCGGTGGCCGGGCGCAGCCAAGATCGAGCAGGGCGGCGTCGTGAAGTACGTCGTGTTGCGATCCTCGCCCGGCGCGGTGGCCGGGCGCAGCTCGACCCCGGGGCCAGGTCCCGCAGCCCCGGCCAGAGTTGCGATCCTCGCCCGGCGCGGTGGCCGGGCGCAGCCTGATCCGAGGCTGGAGTTCGACCATTTCCTGGCGCAGTTGCGATCCTCGCCCGGCGCGGTGGCCGGGCGCAGCCGGCTCGTGCTGGCGACCGGTGCCACGGTGGAGGCAGAGTTGCGATCCTCGCCCGGCGCGGTGGCCGGGCGCAGCAGGTGCCTCACGGCCTGGTGGTGCCGGAGGACCCGACGTTGCGATCCTCGCCCGGCGCGGTGGCCGGGCGCAGCTTGGCCGTACGGATGTACCAGCCACGCCCGGGGCGGAGTTGCGATCCTCGCCCGGCGCGGTGGCCGGGCGCAGCATCATCGGCACCGCCGGGAGCTGACCGTGGGCACGTGGTTGCGATCCTCGCCCGGCGCGGTGGCCGGGCGCAGCTCCGCAATTATCGACGACAATTAGCCATCGCCGGAGGTGTTGCGATCCTCGCCCGGCGCGGTGGCCGGGCGCAGCGCGCGTCGACTGTCCACAGCCTCATCTACCAGCCTGTGGTTGCGATCCTCGCCCGGCGCGGTGGCCGGGCGCAGCAAGCCGATCAGCACGGCCACCCAGACCGCCCTGAACGCGTTGCGATCCTCGCCCGGCGCGGTGGCCGGGCGCAGCACGGACGACGCTCTCGATCGCGTCGACGTCGACCTCGAAGTTGCGATCCTCGCCCGGCGCGGTGGCCGGGCGCAGCACCGCATACTGCCCCGGTGGCGGTACCGCCTTGCCGGGTTGCGATCCTCGCCCGGCGCGGTGGCCGGGCGCAGCACGACCAGTTCTGGCGCGCCAACGTCCTGTCAATGCCGTTGCGATCCTCGCCCGGCGCGGTGGCCGGGCGCAGCGATGTACATCGGCGCGTTCGGGTCCTCCCACAGGTGGTTGCGATCCTCGCCCGGCGCGGTGGCCGGGCGCAGCTACGTCAACCCGGGCGGCATTGATGTGGACGATGACGACGTTGCGATCCTCGCCCGGCGCGGTGGCCGGGCGCAGCAACGCCCTGCCGGTGCTGTTCGCCTACGACGCCCTGGTTGCGATCCTCGCCCGGCGCGGTGGCCGGGCGCAGCGCGACCTGGGGATCGTTCGAAATGATCTCTACCAGCCTGTTGCGATCCTCGCCCGGCGCGGTGGCCGGGCGCAGCTCGGTGTGGGATCACATCGAGCTCACCGACACCGAGTTGCGATCCCTGCCCGGCGCGGTGGCCGGGCGCAGCGTGGTTCGCCGTGGCCCACAGCTGCCAGTCGTACATCCGGTTGCGATCCTCGCCCGGCGCGGTGGCCGGGCGCAGCGAGACGACGGTCGCGGACAGCATCCGCTACTACCTGTTGCGATCCTCGCCCGGCGCGGTGGCCGGGCGCAGCTCGGAGATCGAAACCGTGGGATGGCGCGTGACCTGGTTGCGATCCTCGCCCGGCGCGGTGGCCGGGCGCAGCATCTCCACCGTCTCCAGGTCGTTGTTGGGTTGCACCCCGTTGCGATCCTCGCCCGGCGCGGTGGCCGGGCGCAGCTTGAGCATGATGTTGAGCCGACCGAAGTCCGTCTCGTTGCGATCCTCGCCCGGCGCGGTGGCCGGGCGCAGCGTGGCGGTCCGCCGACTCGACCGGAGACGCGCGAGCGTTGCGATCCTCGCCCGGCGCGGTGGCCGGGCGCAGCGCCGGTGTCGTGGGCGGTGCGGGCGCAGGTCCAAGCCGTTGCGATCCTCGCCCGGCGCGGTGGCCGGGCGCAGCCTGGGTGACCTGGTGGAGGAGTACCTACGGGTTGCCCGGTTGCGATCCTCGCCCGGCGCGGTGGCCGGGCGCAGCGACGTATAAGCGCGTTGCGGCGCGGTACGGCGTCGAGTTGCGATCCTCGCCCGGCGCGGTGGCCGGGCGCAGCGGTTCACGAGCAGCAAAGATAGCCGTACGCCAATGGGATGGCTACTCGCTCGCGGTCCGTTTTGCACATTTGATGCCTATTCTTTGGTTCGGAACCCCCTGGGCGTTCCGTGTTCACTTGGGGTTCCTAGATCACCAACGGTCCTCGTGGGTCGATCGCCCGCGGCTTGCCAAGGTGCTCGATGTCGTCGAGCGCTTGGGCTGGTAGCCGGTAGATCCGGATGGTGTCCTGGGTTGGGTCGATGATCTCTTGGAGGGCGGCGACGAGGCGTACTTTGTCGGTTTCGCGGCAGACCACCTCGAACACTGATTTCTGGACGCGGTGTCCGTATGCCTCGCAGATCTTGGCGACTCTGCGGAGTCGGCGTTGTCCCTGCGGCGTGACTGTCTCGACGTCGTATGTGACGAGTAAATCCATGGGTCAGTTCACCGTCCACGGCTGGTAGGCGATCAGGTCGCCGCGGAGGTGACGTGCGAGGAGTCTGGCCTGTACGAGTGGCAGCAGGGCGGCGGGCACTTGCCGGCCGAGTTGCGCGTGTGGCCAGTCGCGCTGCCTGCTTTGCTGCCAGGCTGCCAGTACGGTCTTGCGTCCGCTGTCGGTGAGCCGGTAGGCCCCGTTCGGTAGCGCTTCGAAGTCGGTCGGGGTCAGCTCTCGTCTGTTGAGCATGGTGAGTGCGAGTCGGTCGGCCAGCAGTGGTCGGAACTCTTCCATCAGGTCCAGGGCGAGGGCGGGTTTGCCGGGTCGGACGGCGTGCAGGTAGCCGATGTAGGGGTCGAGTCCGACCTGTTCGAGTGCGCCTTGCACGGCGACGCGCAGCATGCCGTACAGGAAGGAGAGCAGGCAGTTGAGGGGGTCAGTGGGGGGTCGTTTGTTGCGTCCGGACGCCTTCCAGTCCGTGTTGTCGGCGAGCAGGTACGGCATGGCGGCGAAGTAGTCGCGGGCGGCGATGCCTTCGACGCCGAGGATTTCGTTGGTGTTGGCTGCGGTGGTGAGGAGTTCGAGCCGTCCGGCCAGGAGTTCGGCGCTGGCCCGCAGCGTGGTCTGTCGGTGTCCGCTGGTGTCTCGGGCGGTGCGTAGGAGGACTTGTCGGGCGTTGTGTATCTTGCCGGCGACGATGGCGACCGCGATCGGTAGTTGCCGTGTTGGTGAGTCGGCGGCACGGTGTTGGGCTTGGCGTAGCAGTGGGTTGCCGTGGGTGGGGCCGACCAGGCCGGCGCGGAATCGTCCGCTGCCGGTGAGCCAGCTGACGGAGCGTCCGTCGTCGGCGCATCGCAGCAGGAGGTCGTCGGTGGGTGTGACTCCGCTGAACAGGACCAGGTGGTCGAGCCGGACGAGTGGTAGTAGTCGGCGTTCAGGGTGGTCGGGGTGGTAGATCCGGACGGTGTCGCCGTCGAGGCGCAGGTGGGTGCCGGGGGTTTGCACGTAGAGGGTGTTGAGGAGTTCAGTCACGCCACTGTCCCAATGGTCGTGGGGTTAACAGGTTGGTGTTGGTGTGTCGCTGGCCGTCGGTCAGTTCGGGCAGGCAGTCCTCGCGTAGGGAGCAGCGGCGGCAGCGGGCGTCGTTGCGTGCGGCGGGCAGGGTCGGGGTGTCCAGCAGGCGTCGTACGGCTTTGGTGGCGGCTATGACGCGGTCGAGCAGGTCGGTGTCGATGGGTACGGGGTGTCGGCGTCGTTCGGTGACGGAGTAGATGTAGCCGGTCGGTACGTGGAGGCCGGCTTCGATCAGGCAGAGTGCCTGTCCACCGAGTTGCAGCTCGGCAGGGCCGCCGGGTTTGTACCGTCCGACCTTGTACTCGACGGGTGTGGCGGTGTCGTTTTCGAACTCGACGATGTCGCAGATGCCGCGCAGGCCGTGGGTATGGCTCCATACGGGTAGTGACCGGATCACGGTAAGGCCTCGGCGGCGTTGGACGCCGGGTAGGTCGACGGTGGTGTGGCTGAGGTCGCCGCGGACCGTTTCGACGTTTTCCGACCAGACGCCCTCGACGTGGATCAGCGCGGTCTGGCGGTGGCAGTAGGCGTAGTGCTCCAGCGCGGACAGCGGCACCTCCCGCAGGTCGGTGCCGCTGTCCGTCGGGTGGTGGCCGGTCACGGCCAGAGGTCGACCAGCTTGGTCAGCGTGACGCCGCCGGGCAGTTCCGCCTCGTCGATGTGGCGGGTGTAGTCGGTGTGGGTGCGCGGCGTCTTGTCGTCGTTGGCGCGGGTGAGGGTGACGCGTTGGGTGAGGGCGGCCGAGGGGGCGACGCCGAGGGCATCGGGGTGGCTAAACACGTACAGCCCGCACAGTTTCATCTCGCCGCGGGTGGCGGCCCGGTCGTGGTCGAACATGACCGTCATGGCCTGCCACAGGGCGGCCAGGTCGTCGCTGGTGACGCCGGTCTTCGTGGCGCGGGGGGCGGAGTAGAACACGTGCGTGCGGTACAGGCCGTACGGGACGGTCCACTTGGAGCCGATCTCGGTGCGTTCTCCCTTGTCGATGTCGTCCTGTCGGGTCTGGGTGACCCGGGTGATGGTGTGGTCGGCGGGCACGATCGGGTCGATGCTGCGGGCGAAGGTGAGCTGCAGCGGGCCGCGGACCTGCCCGGCGCCGCCGCCCTTGCCGGTGCTGAGCACGGCGCCGAACATCCGCACGTCGAAGTAGTGCTCGCAGAGCCACTGCTGGGCGACCGCGGCCTCGGCGGGGGTCGGCTTGTTGCTGATCTTAGGTGGGTTAGCGGTGAAGGCGCCCTCGATCCGGGTGTTCAGGGCGTGGCCGGCTTCGACGAAGATGCCGTAGCGGGGGTCGTCGCCGCGCAGCAGCGACACGGTGTCGCGGATCTTGCGCTTGATCGCGACGTCGGTGACCAGGCCCTGTCCGCTTTCGTCGTCGGTGCGCGGCTGGTTGCCGGCGTCCGGGTCGCCGTTGGGGTTGCCGTCGGTGACGTCGAACAGCAGGACGGCGTCGTGGCGGCGGGTCGGGTCCAGGTGCGCGGCGCTCATGCGTCGTCTCCTTCGTCGTCGGTGGTCGGGGCCACGTCGTCGGGCTCGGGGGGCAGGTCGGTGTTCTTCTTGTTCGCGGCTGCGGCGAGTCGTTCGGTGCGCATCTCGGCGCGCTGCTGGTGGTAGCCGAGGATGAACTGGGCCTTGTCGGTCAGCACCGCGACGCTGGGAATCGCGTCGATCTGGACGAACAGGTCGTCGAGTCGCCGTTCGTACGCGTCCGACCAGGTCGGTCGGCGCAGGGGCCCGCGTAGCCGTTTGAGCCAGGCCTGCACGGTGCGGCGGCCGGAGACGATGACGACCTGTGGGTTGTCGATGGCCCGGCCGAAGTAGCGTTCGGCGAAGGTGGTGTTGAGCCTCTGGTCGGCGACCCGGGACACGGTCCGTTGCAGGTCGTCCATGACGGCGAAGATGCGGCCGGCCACGTAGGCCGGCGGCTGCTTGTGCTCGACGTTCAAGGTCGGCGTCAGCCTCTCTCGTTCATGCGCGGGCAGGGTCGGGTGGCGGCGCAGGGCCAGCCGGATCAGCGCGGCGCGGGCCGGGTCGAGCCGGCCGTCGATACGGATCCGGTTGATGACGTGGTGGAGCAGTTTCGGTGGCAACGGCCGCTTGAGCAGCGCGGCCCGCAGGAGCCGGTGAAACATGTCGGGCGGGCGGTGTTCGCCGGACGCGCCGAACTTGGTCCAGTTCCCAGGGCCGCCGTTACGGCCGGCCTCGAACCGCCCGGCCGCCCGGGCCAGCTGGGAAACCTTGATCCGCACCACCTCACCGGTCCAGGCGTCGACGATCTGGTGGTCGTCGAACCAGGCCCGGATGTTGTCCTTCACCTGGCTGATCGGCTGCTCGACCCAGTCCCGGACGACCACCCGGGCGACGTTGCCGCCCACCGTCACCGAGCAGTACCGCGACAGGTCGTCGACCGTCGCTTCCGTGCCGTCGGCGGGACTGGCGATCAGGTTCCGGATCTGGGCGGGGTCCAGCTGCTCGACAGTCGCCCACGGGTCGAAGGTCGACCCGCCCAGCACCCACCAGGCAAGCCGGGCGTTCTGCCCCGACAGCGCGGTGCTGTGCAGCGGGTCGGAAAGCAGACTGGTCAACGCGGTCGTGAACTTGAGGCCACAGTCGGCGCAGATCGGCGTGTTCGCCAAAGACGTCTGCAGCTCGTATCCGTGCGCGGCCTCGTTCATGCTGACCAGCGACGCGTTCTGGGTGGCGCCGGGCACCCACCGGCGGGGGATCAGCTGCGGCACCGTCTGCAGCAAAGGCTGCACCTGCCCACAGACCAGACACAGGCCCGAGCGCCCCGACCCCTTCCGGTCACCGGCCACCTCGGCCCAGAACCGCCGCGCCGCGCCGGTGCCCGCCGCGTACTCCCCGTCGACCGAGAAGCCGATCAGGTCTCCCCTAGCCCAGCCAGGCGGTGGTGGAAGCCGTTCGGCGTGCCCGTCCCGGTAGAAGGCGACGATGGCCGGACCTGGACCGTCTGGCTCGGCGGCGGCCCACTCGGTGATCAGGGCGCGGAACGCGTCGTGCTGCTTCGCGACCCGCTCCGGCTTGGCCCCCTCCGACAGCCAACCGAAGACGTACTCGCCGTTGTCGACCGCAAGCACCGGTGAGATCCCAGCGGTACGGGTCACCGCCGGCACCAGCCGCGGCACACCGAACCGATGGCCGGGGTCGTCCTTGTTCGCCGTGTCGACAAAGCCTCCCCGAGGCACGCCGTGGTCGTCGATGTCCAGGCTCCACCGCACAGGCTTACGGGCGTAGAACTTCGGGGTGTTGTCCCCGCTGGTGTCGGCGTACTCCACCAGCCGCTGCAACAGCACTAGGCGACCTGGCCTTCCATCGGAAGCGCCAACTCGATCCCGCGTTCCGGCACGGACAGCACCCCGGCAACCACCCGGGCCGCGAACCACTCCATCCGCGGCTGACCCGGATTCCCGTCACGGTGCACGGAGTGCAACATGATGCCGACCTCCTCGTTGACGTCCGCCCGCGGCGTGTCATCCGGCCAGCCGAACTCCGCGCTGAACTCCCGGGTGCCGAGGTACGGCTGTTGGAAGCAGGCCCCCTTACGGATCCGGCGGCGAAGCTGGTCCCGATACGCCGCGACGGGCTTGTCCGCGTGCGCCGCCAACTCGATGTGGGCATGGATCCGGTACGCCACATCACGCAGGCAAACAGCGTGGCGCTGGTCACGATGCGCCGCGGTGTCGACCCTGCGGGTGCCCTTCACCGCCTCCGCGAGAGGCGCCACGTCGGAGGTCTCGTTACGCCGGACCGAGAACTGCCTCACCGGCTTGAGCACCTCGATCGCCACGATCTGGTACCGCATCTCCGGCTTCCAGAAGATCGATTCGAGAACCCCCACCGCGGCGGACGGCGTCATCACCGGATAACTGACCCGCTCCACCTTCAACTCCGGCCGCGAGAACAACGCCGCCTCACCGCTGACCTGCACCACAACCGGCAGGTCACCCTCCTTGCTCCGCCGCAGCGCCACCCCGTTGACCACATCCGTCGTCACAGCACAATCCCTCCAACGCCAGAACCAGTCGAACACCTGATCGACAAAGGACCAAACCACAGAACCGGCAGCCGCCTCGCACAACAGGTGCGAGAATTCACGACCGGTATGACAAGAACCAGTGATCCATAAGCCCAGCCGTCAGCCAGTTGGCGCTGACGGCAGCCTCAGGTCCACCAACACCGCAGAAAGACGCTCACCCGGCATGGACCTTCGTCCATACTTTTCGCGCTCACCCAGCAGCGCAGTCATCGTCAGATGACGAACTGCTCCATATTCGGGTCAAGGTTGATACCCGTTGCGTCGTCGTACTCACCGAGCCATTCGACCAGTGCGCCCCGCCGCACCTCGTTACCGAAGATCGGCCGCAGTAGCGCTGTCACGCCAGGCCCCTTCAGGACGCTGGGGTGAAGGCTCGTCGTGTATGCCTGCAGACGCCGCAGCTTCGCCAGATCCGCAACCGGCGCCTGGCGCAGCTCCACGATCAACTGCTCCAGTTCGCGCCGCAGGTCAGGTGTCTCGGCCCCCTGCGGGGTCACCACGCCGATCCCGTCGTCGTCGATGATCCGGAATGCCAGCTTCCGATCCCGCGGCTTAGTGCTTGCGTCCATCGGCCCCTCGGCCACGGTCTGGAACTCCCACCGCTGGCGAGCCCGTTGGATGCGCTGCCCGACATGCTGGCCGTCGGCGAGATTCAGCTCGCTGTACACGTTGCGGTAGTAACGTCCCAGGGCCGCCACGTCGTCGGGGTCGGCCTTGTCCGGCCCGAACTGACGCTCGGTGCAACCGACCAGCGTCTTGTATGCCGGCGGTTGCCCGCCGTCCTCTGGCGCGAACACCACGACCCGCCCGCCTTCCGCGATCGTCCCCTCACGGTTGGCTCGACCGGCCGCCTGCAGCAGCGAGTCGGCAGGCGCGATCGCCCGGAACACCACCGGGAAGTCGACGTCTACTCCGGCCTCGATCAGTTGGGTGGCCACGAGCAGGACACGCTCGCCCCGGCCGAGGCGCGCCCGCACTTCTTCGAGCACCCGTCGCCGGTGCGCGGGGCACATTCGGGTGGACAGATGCCAGGCCACACCGTCTGGCTCGGCGTCACGCCAGCGCTCGAACACCGCCTTCGCGTTCGCTGTCGTGTTCACCACGACCAGCGCCGACGGTTCCGCGACGGCCTGGTCGGCGATGTCGGCCAGCGTGGGTCGCGGATCCAGCTGCCACTCGTAGCGCACTCTTCGCAGATCACTGACCAGTGTCGGGGTGTCGTGAACCAGGTCTGTGCAGGGCACGTCCTTGAACTCGTCCAGCGCCCAGAAGCTCGGCTGTGTGGCCGAGGAGAGCAGCACGGTCGCGCCGAAGTGCCGCACCAGCAGCCGGATCCCATCAAGAATCGGCGCGAGCATGGCATGCGGCAACGCCTGCACCTCATCCAACACGATCACCGAGTTGGCCAGCCGATGCACCCGGCGCATCGTCGACGGCTTACGGGCGTACAACGACTCGAAGAGCCGGACGAAAGTCGTGACGACGAACGGCGCGTCCCAGTTCTCGGCAGCCAACCGCGCCCACCGGCCCACTGCCGGGTCATCGAAATCAGCCTGGCTGTGATGCTCAAGGACGGCCGGCTCTGCGCCTTCCTCGTCGAGCAACCGACGATAGACGGCAGCGTTCTGCTCGGTGATGGTAAGGAACGGGACCGCCACGATCACCCGACGCAGACCATGCTTCTCCGCGTGCCGCAACGCGAACCCACCGCTTGCCAGGGTCTTCCCCGCCCCAGTCGGCGCACCAAGGCGGAACACCCCACGATCCCGCTCAGCCGCCGCGAGACAGTCCACGTATACCCGCTCCCGCAAACTGCCGACCGCAGTGCCACCACGCCCGGCCAGTTCCTCACCCCGCCGACGCTCGAACAGCTTGTAGAGGTACCCAAGATCAGCATCTGGACGTACGCGCGGGCTGGCCAGCCCCTGAAAGTGCGCGGCGGTATCCAAGCTGTCCGCATCGACCAGAGCGCTGTAACACAGACGCAGCGCCATCTCCCCCACCAGCCGGTCTTCCCGCCAGTCAACCGGGACGAGAGGGTCGAACCGTTCCGGCAAGTCCGGCAACAACCCCGGCAACTCCCGCTCAGCGGACAGCACGTTGCCGGGCGCTTCAGCGAGCTTCCGATGGAACGCTCCCTGCAAGTCAGGCCCATCGATCAGACCACCGTGATGGCCGAAGATCGCACCGGCGAACGGACCGAGCCCCCGTTCGTGCGCGATCCGGGTTCCGAATGACTTATGGTCGGTGCCAACCGGACGACCGCTGGACGCTACAGCAGCCAGCTTGTCCTGCCAGGCACACGACGCCTTGCCCACGTCATGCAGCGCACCAAGCCAGTACCCCACCTCACCACCACCGAAGGCGACAGTGAACCGTCGCGCCAACTCCGCAGTGCTACGAAGATGATCAGCGAGTAAATGCCAGCGGCTCGTGCCAGGAGCAGGGCTGTGCGCCCACAGAGAAGACACGAACGGACCCTACGCACCTCGTCGAATCCCGCCACCAATCGATCGGGAACTGGACACCAGCGACCTCGCGGAGTATCAGCCGATTGTGGTTCGGCCGGCGTCAAGGTATTGAGATGCCGTCACCACCTTGATTGGCAGAGGCACACCCATTGCCCAGCGCGGGTCACGGCTTGGATCATCACCGAGTGCGGCGCAAACAGCGCGTCACCGACAGGGCCGACGCTGCAGCGCCACAGGCACACCATCCGGGCTTCGCCCAGCACTTCGAAATAGCCGGAAAACTATTGTTCCGAGCTTGCGACCCTCAACCGCTTCCGTGGCCGGGCGCAGCGCCGCGCCCTGGGAGTAGATGACCAGGTTGTACGCGGCGTGGCGATCCTCGCCCGGCGCGGTGGCCGGGCGCAGCTTCCAAAACTTCGCTATTTGGTTGAAGCCCCACCGGTTGCGATCCTCGCCCGGCGCGGTGGCCGGGCGCAGCACCTTCCGCTTGTCGACGTCACGCGCTTGGACAGCGCCGTTGCGATCCTCGCCCGGCGCGGTGGCCGGGCGCAGCTGGTGTTCGGCACCGACCTGTCCGACGGGCCGGCGCTGTTGCGATCCTCGCCCGGCGCGGTGGCCGGGCGCAGCATCGGCGACGTGCTCACGGACCTGTCCGACAACGCGGACGTTGCGATCCTCGCCCGGCGCGGTGGCCGGGCGCAGCCGCCGTACCCGGGTCATCTTGCAGGCCATCACCACGTTGCGATCCTCGCCCGGCGCGGTGGCCGGGCGCAGCGAGGGCGTAGATGCCGCCGAGGCGTTCGGTGAGCTTGTGTTGCGATCCTCGCCCGGCGCGGTGGCCGGGCGCAGCCCGACCCGGACCGTCGTCACGACGCCCCCCGGTAGTAGATGTTGCGATCCTCGCCCGGCGCGGTGGCCGGGCGCAGCGGATTGACCAAGAGCGAGTTGGCCAGGCGCATCCAGTTGCGATCCTCGCCCGGCGCGGTGGCCGGGCGCAGCCCGCCAGACCACGCGGGGCGTGCGGGCGCGCTGCGGGTTGCGATCCTCGCCCGGCGCGGTGGCCGGGCGCAGCACCGTGTGGCAGTACACGGTCGGCGGCCGGAACCTCGTGTTGCGATCCTCGCCCGGCGCGGTGGCCGGGGCGCAGCAAGATCGGCCTGTCGTGCTGGGCCGACCCGTCGGAGTTGCGATCCTCGCCCGGCGCGGTGGCCGGGCGCAGCGCCGGCCACGGTGCCCGCTACGGTCGCGGTGGCGGCGTTGCGATCCTCGCCCGGCGCGGTGGCCGGGCGCAGCTGTCAGCCCCAGCGGGGTTCGATCAGCCCTCGGCAGCGTTGCGATCCTCGCCCGGCGCGGTGGCCGGGCGCAGCACATTTTCAAGTTCTACGAGCCGCCGCCGCCGGAGTTGTTGCGATCCTCGCCCGGCGCGGTGGCCGGGCGCAGCGCTGGACAGCCGCCACTGGCGACCGCGGCTGTCCGTGTTGCGATCCTCGCCCGGCGCGGTGGCCGGGCGCAGCAAGCACATGTCGTCGTCAGGGGAAGTAGGGATGTCAGTGTTGCGATCCTCGCCCGGCGCGGTGGCCGGGCGCAGCGAGGCCGTGAAAGACCGCGGCATGTCAATCGAGGACGTCGTTGCGATCCTCGCCCGGCGCGGTGGCCGGGCGCAGCGGGCAACGATGCGCGCAGTGATTTCCGGCTTCGGGAAGTTGCGATCCTCGCCCGGCGCGGTGGCCGGGCGCAGCGCGGCATCATCGGCATGTTCTCCCGCTGGCTCTGGGGTTGCGATCCTCGCCCGGCGCGGTGGCCGGGCGCAGCTGCTCCTTGCAGCAGGTGCGCCGCTACGAAACCGGCAGTTGCGATCCTCGCCCGGCGCGGTGGCCGGGCGCAGCATTGCCGAAGAATGACACCCGCTACGACACCTGCCGAGTTGCGATCCTCGCCCGGCGCGGTGGCCGGGCGCAGCCAGGTTGCCGCGCTGCGCCACCTGGACGACCTGGTGTTGCGATCCTCGCCCGGCGCGGTGGCCGGGCGCAGCGCCGGATAAGGTGGCTCCGGTCCCGCCGGACTGGCGGTTGCGATCCTCGCCCGGCGCGGTGGCCGGGCGCAGCAAGGCAATCGCGCTGCGCGAGCGGGTGCGGCAGGAGGTTGCGATCCTCGCCCGGCGCGGTGGCCGGGCGCAGCACCGATCGGGTCGACGACGAGCCGGATACCGGAGACGTTGCGATCCTCGCCCGGCGCGGTGGCCGGGCGCAGCAAAGGACCCGGCGGCCCGCCTGGCGTTGCGCATGGTGTTGCGATCCTCGCCTGGCGCGGTGGCCGGGCGCAGCGCGGCTTTTCGCCCAGGAACCAAAGCTCGCGGTGGTGTTGCGATCCTCGCCCGGCGCGGTGGCCGGGCGCAGCGCGGCTTTTCGCCCAGGAACCAAAGCTCGCGGTGGTGTTGCGATCCTCGCCCGGCGCGGTGGCCGGGCGCAGCTATCCCGCAGCCTCCGGCCCCGACCCCGGCGGTCTACGGGTTGCGATCCTCGCCCGGCGCGGTGGCCGGGCGCAGCAACCGTCTGTACGTTGCCGCCGCCTACGCGGACCACGTTGCGATCCTCGCCCGGCGCGGTGGCCGGGCGCAGCACGAGCGGCCCCCGGCAGTGCGCCGGGGGCCGCCTTGTTGCGATCCTCGCCCGGCGCGGTGGCCGGGCGCAGCAAGGTGCCGTTGTCGTAACAACGGCGGTGGTAATCGAGGTTGCGATCCTCGCCCGGCGCGGTGGCCGGGCGCAGCACCGACCCCGAGGCGTTCTACCCCCTCACCGGCCAGTTGCGATCCTCGCCCGGCGCGGTGGCCGGGCGCAGCAGCCGGACGACAGCGTGGAGCGGATCGTCGCGTGGCAGTTGCGATCCTCGCCCGGCGCGGTGGCCGGGCGCAGCGTCCCGGCCGGCCGCCAAGAGCGACAGCCTCAACGAGGTTGCGATCCTCGCCCGGCGCGGTGGCCGGGCGCAGCATGCCACTCCCGCGAGACAGTTGTCCCGCGTAAAGGTTGCGATCCTCGCCCGGCGCGGTGGCCGGGCGCAGCACCGCATACTGCCCCGGTGGCGGCACTGCCTTGCCGGGTTGCGATCCTCGCCCGGCGCGGTGGCCGGGCGCAGCCCCCCGCCCGCAGCGCCCCCGCCCCGTCCGCCGTGGTTGCGATCCTCGCCCGGCGCGGTGGCCGGGCGCAGCTGGGCGGTCGGCTCCCAGTAGGACACCGGGGTCATGCGGTTGCGATCCTCGCCCGGCGCGGTGGCCGGGCGCAGCACGGCGGACCTGGCGGACGCTCACCGGGTCGGTCTGTGGTTGCGATCCTCGCCCGGCGCGGTGGCCGGGCGCAGCAAAAGGGCCGTACGGCTTGCCCGACTGGCTGAGGCGGTTGCGATCCTCGCCCGGCGCGGTGGCCGGGCGCAGCGCGGGAGTACAAGGATCTGGTCCAGCAGTCCCGGGTGTTGCGATCCTCGCCCGGCGCGGTGGCCGGGCGCAGCGCCGGTCCACAACACGGACTACTTCGCCCCCGACGGGTTGCGATCCTCGCCCGGCGCGGTGGCCGGGCGCAGCGACCGACCGGAGGGGATCACTCGCAGCGAGTGGGACGTTGCGATCCTCGCCCGGCGCGGTGGCCGGGCGCAGCCTCCGGCAGCGAATCGGCGTCGGAGCCGTCCTTACCGTTGCGATCCTCGCCCGGCGCGGTGGCCGGGCGCAGCTCCAGCAGGGACGTGGCGACGATGGCGCCGGGCAGGTCGTTGCGATCCTCGCCCGGCGCGGTGGCCGGGCGCAGCAACACGCCCTCTGTGCGGGCAACCTCGCGCCAGTGTTGCGATCCTCGCCCGGCGCGGTGGCCGGGCGCAGCTTGAGGCCGTTGATGCCGATGAGGTCGTGGGTGGCGTAGTTGCGATCCTCGCCCGGCGCGGTGGCCGGGCGCAGCACGCGAAATGCGACACGGTTCGTCGCCGACGGTGCGGTTGCGATCCTCGCCCGGCGCGGTGGCCGGGCGCAGCGGTCGACGTCGCGACGGAATTGCGACAGAAACCGAAGTTGCGATCCTCGCCCGGCGCGGTGGCCGGGCGCAGCGACGACGACCGGCCGCGAGCTGAAGACAGCCGCCAAGTTGCGATCCTCGCCCGGCGCGGTGGCCGGGCGCAGCGGTTCCCGAACTGGAGATATGCATCTCTGTCATTCAACGACGCCCCTCCAGCAGGTACCTTTTGGTGCTCTTGGCATGTTTTGGCAGTTCGGAACCTCCCAGGGATTCCGTGTTCACTACAGGTTCCTAGATCACGAAGAGGCCCGCCCGGCCACCTCGCACGAAGCGGACGAGCCGGGTGCGTTGCCTGAGGGCCAAAGTCCCGTACTACCACTACGACCCGAAGGCAGGCCGCGTACCAATGAATCACATTAAGTCGTGCAGCCTACGAGTTGGTCAGGGTTTCGCTGGGGCCGCTTCCGCGAGCCTCTGGTGGTAGCGGGCGAGGAGGTTCTGGGCGTCTTGCGGTTTGCCGAGTGCAGTGAGTGTGTCGGCGGCTAGATGGTGGAGGTGTTCGTTGTAGGGGTCGACACGGAGGGCGTCTTGGAGGTGGTGTAGTCGGGTTGTCGGGTCGGGTGTGTGGTTGGCGAGGGCGGTGTGGGCGTCGATGACGTGTCGGCGGATGGTTTCGCGGATGGGGTCGAGCCAGGGCCAGGTGTGGTTGGCGGCGATGTCGCCGGTGTAGTGGTCGATGATCGTTTGGTAGGCGTGGGTGTGGTTGGTGAGCGCGGTGGCGGCGTGGTCGATGGCGGCGTTCAGGTGCCAGAGGTCGACGTCGATGTGCTGCTGGTTGAGGTGGTATCGGTCGTTGGTGTGTTCGATGGGGTTCGGGTGGCTGGTGGTGGTGATGTCTTTGCGGAGGTCGCTGAGGGTGGTGTAGAGGCGGCGGGTGACGGTGTGGGGGGCGAGGCCGGGCCAGATGGTGGTAACG
>NZ_SMKJ01000100.1:0-20356 GCF_004348615.1 Micromonospora sp. KC207 | reverse complement strand
GTCCGAAGGGCGTCGTCGTCACCCACCAGGGCGTCAGCAGCCTCGCCGCCACCCAGGCCGCCCACCTCGGCGTGGACGGACGGGCCCGGGTCCTCCAATTCGCCTCGCCCAGCTTCGACGCCTCGTTCTGGGAGCTGTGCATGGCGCTGACCTCGGGCGCCGCGCTCGTCGTGCCGACCGAGCGGCTGCTCGTCGGCGAGCCGCTCGCCGAGCTCGTCCGGGCGCACGGGGTCACCCACGCGACGCTGCCCCCGGCGGTACTCACCCAGCTCGCCGTGCAGCCGCTGCCGACCCTGCGGTCCCTGGTGCTGGCGGGCGAGGCGTGCCCCGCCGAGCTGGTGGCGCGCTGGGCGCCGGGACGCCGCATGGTCAACGCGTACGGCCCGACGGAGACGACGGTGTGCGCCACCATCAGCGCCGACCTGCGTCCCGACCGGATCGAGGCGGGGGCCGCCGTGCCCATCGGCCGCCCGGTTGGCAACTGCCAGGTGTACGTCCTCGACGACAGCCTCCGGCTGGTCCCCGCCGGCGTGGCCGGCGAGCTGTACGTGTCCGGGCGGGCGCTGGCCCGGGGCTATCTGCGCCGGGCGGCGCTGACCGCGACCCGGTTCGTCGCCGACCCGTACGCGGGGCCGGGCGAGCGCATGTACCGCACCGGCGACCTGGTCCGCTGGCGCCCCGACGGCGAGCTGGAGTTCGTCGGCCGGGTCGACGACCAGGTGAAGGTGCGGGGCCACCGGATCGAGCCCGGCGAGGTGGAGGCGGTGCTGACCCGGCACGACGCGGTCGCCCAGGCGGCGGTGGTCGTCCGCGAGGTGGGCACGGGCGGCCGGCAACTGGTCGCGTACCTGGTGGGCGCGCCGGACGGCCCCGCCCTCGACCCGGCCGCCGTGCGCGCCTTCGTCGCCGCCCACCTGCCTGAGTTCATGGTGCCGAACATCCTCGTGCCGCTGGCCGCCCTGCCGCTGACCCGCAACGGCAAGGTCGACCGGCTGGCGCTGCCCGCGCCCGACCAGGAGCCCGCGCCCGGCGACGAGCTGCCGGGCACCGCCACCGAGAAGCTGCTGTGCGACCTGTTCGCCGAGGTGCTGGGGGTGCCCACCGTCGGCGTGGGGGACAGCTTCTTCGGCCTCGGCGGCGACAGCATCTCGTCGATCCAGCTCGTGAGCCGGGCGCAGAGCGCGGGTCTGGCCATCCGGCCCCGGGACGTCGTCGCGCACCCGACCGTCGCGCGGCTGGCCGTCGTCGCCGAACTGGCCGCCGACCGGACCCGCGACGTCGCCGTCGCCCGCGCCGGCGACGGGCTGGGCGAACTGGACCCCACGCCGATCATGGAGTGGCTGCGGCAGGCCGGCGGGCCGGTGGACGGCTACTACCAGTCCATGGTGGTGCGCGTACCGGCCGGCCTCACCGAGGTGACCCTCGCCGCCGCCCTTCAGGCGGTGCTCGACCGGCACGACACGCTGCGGATGCGGCTGGACCGGCCGTCGTGCCCCGACGGCCCCTGGCGGCTCGACGTGGCGGCGCCGGGCGCCGTGCCGGCCGCCTCGATCCTGGTCCGCGTGCCCGTCGACCCGGACGAGCCGGAGCCGGCCCTGCGCGCGATCGTGGCGGAACACGCGGCGGCGGCGCAGGCCCGGCTCGCGCCACAGGCCCGGGTCATGCTCCAGGCCGTCTGGTTCGACGCCGGTCCTCAGGCCCGGGGCCGGCTGCTGCTGGCCGCCCACCACCTAGCCGTCGACGCGACCTCCTGGGGGATCCTGCTGCCGGACCTGGCCGCCGCGTGGGCGGCCGTGTCGGCGGGCGAGCGGCCCGAGCTGGCCCCGGTCTCGACGTCGTTCCGGCGGTGGTCGGGCCTGCTCGCCGAGGAGGCGACGCGACCGTCGCGCACCGCCGAGCTGGACCTGTGGCGCGGGATGCTGGCGGCACCCCCGCCGCCCATCGGCACCCGCGCACTCGACCCGGCCCGGGACACCGCCCGCACCGCCCGGTCCCTGGCCCAGACCGTCCCGGCGGACCTGTCGGCGGCCCTGCTGCGCCGCGCGCCGGATACGTTCCACGCCGGGGTCGACGAACTGCTGCTGGCCGCGCTGACCATCGCGGTCGCGTCGGGCCGGCGCGGCGGGCTGCTCGTCGACGTGGAGAGCCACGGCCGCCAGCCGTTGGCCGAGCACGTCGACGTCTCGCGCACCGTCGGCTGGTTCACCAGCCTGTTCCCGCTGCGCCTGGACCCGGCCGCCGTGGACTGGGCGGACGTGTGGGCGGCCGGGCCCGCTGTCGGAACCGTCGTCAAGCGGGTCAAGGAACAGCTCAGGGCGGTGCCCGACAACGGCATCGGGTACGGGCTGCTGCGGTACCTGAACCTGGGCACCGCCCCCGAACTGGCCCGGCTGGGACGCCCGCAGCTCGGCTTCAACTACCTCGGCCGGCTCGCGGGCGGGGCGGCCGAGGCCGACTGGACGCCCATCCCGCAGGACGCCCTCGGCGGTGACGTTGACGTGGACATGCCGCTGCCGCACGCCGTGTCGCTGAACGCCGTCACCGTGGACCTCGCCGACGGGCCGCAGCTCCGGGCCACCTGGACCTGGGCCGGCGACGCCGTGCCCGAGTCCCGCGTCCGTGAGCTGGCCGACGGGTGGCTTCGCGCCCTGCGGGTGCTGGCTGACAGCACCGCCACCCCGGCGGCGGGCCGGATACCCTCGGACTTCGACCTGGTCACGCTCGACCAGGCCGAACTCGACGCGATCGGGGCGGCGCATCCCCGCCTGACGGACCTGCTGCCGCTGGCGCCGTTGCAGGAGGGCATCCTCTACCACGCCACGTACGCGGGGGCCGGAGCGGACGTCTACACCGCCCAGCTCACGCTGGAGCTCACCGGCGCGCTGGATCCGGCGGCGCTGCGCCGCGCGGCCCAGGACCTGCTCTCCCGGCACCCGCACCTGGGCGCGGCGTTCCGGCAGCGGCTCGCCGGCCCCCCGGTGCAGGTGATCAGCGACGGTGTGGAGCTGCCCTGGCAGGAGATCGACCTGTCGGCGCTGCCCGGGGAACAGGGGGCCGCCGAGGCCGCCCGGATCGCCGACGCCGAACGCCAGCGGCGGTTCGACCCGGCCCACCCGCCGCTGCTGCGGTTCAGCCTGATCCGGCTCGACGCCGAGCGGCACCGCCTCGACTTCACCCACCACCACATCCTTCTCGACGGCTGGTCGCTGTCGCTGGTGGTGCGCGACCTCATCGCGCTGTACGAACACCACCGAGGTGCCGCCGCGCCGCAGCCACCGGTGCCGTTCCGCAGCTACCTGTCCTGGGTGGCCCGGCAGGACCGGCCGGCCGCCGAGGCGGCGTGGCGGGCGGCGCTGGCCGGGCTGGCCGAGCCGACGCTGCTCGCCGGGCCGGGCGCCGCGCACCCGACGTCGCTGCCGCACGACCTCGACGTCGAGCTGGACGGGGAGCTGACGGCGGCCCTGACCGCCCTGGCGCGGGAGCGCGGGGTGACCTTGAACACCGTGCTCCAGGCCGCCTGGGGCGTGCTGCTCGGCTACCTCACCGGCCGCGACGACGTGGTGTTCGGCACGCCCGTGGCGGGACGCCCGCCGGACCTGCCCGGCGTCGACCAGATGGTGGGGCTGTTCCTCAACACGCTGCCGGTACGGGTGCGTACCGGCCCAGGGGAGGCGTTCGGCGACCTGCTGACCCGGCTCCACGACGAGCAGTCGACCCTGGTGCCGCACCAGTACCTCGGGCTGGGAGCGGTGCAGCGGCTCGCGGGCGGCCAGGGCACCCTCTTCGACACGCTGTACGTGTTCGAGAACTACCCGGTGGCACTCGACGGCACCCCGGCCGTGGGCGAGGCACGGATCACCGCCGTCGAGGGCCGCGACGCGACCCACTACCCGCTGGCCATCGTCGTGCTGCCCGGCGCCCGGATGCGCGTACGCCTCAGCCACCAGCCGGACCTGGTCGATCCGGCGACGGCGGCGGCGGTGCTGGAGCGGCTGCGGGCGCTGCTGGGGGCGGTCGTCGCCGACCCGGACACCCCGGTGGCCCGGCTGTCGCCGCTCACCGGCGCGGAGCTGCGCCTGCTCGCCGACGCCAACGCCACGGCCCACCCGGTCGCCCGGGCCACCCTCACCGACCTGTTCGAGGCGCAGGCGCGGCGTACCCCGGACGCGGTCGCCGCCTGCTTCGGCGACGAGGAGCTGAGCTACGCCGACCTCGACGCAGCCGCCAACCGGCTGGCCCACCTGCTGATCGCTCGCGGCGCCGGCCCGGAGCGGGTGGTGGCGGTCGGACTGCCCCGCTCCACGTCCAGCCTGGTGGCGATCCTCGCCGCCCTGAAGGCGGGCGCGGCGTACCTGCCGGTCGACCCGGCCTATCCGCCCGCGCGCCGTGCGCTGATGGTCCGCGACAGCGCGGCCGTCTGCGTCGTCGCGACCCGGGAGACCGCCGGGCAGCTCATCGCGGACGGCTGTCCCGCCGACCGCTGCCTCGCGGTCGACGACCCGGCCGTGGTGGACCTGCTCGGCCGGCGGCCGGCGACCGCCCCCACCGACCGGGACCGGCACGAGCCGCTGCGCGCCGAGCATCCCGCCTACGTGATCTACACGTCCGGATCGACCGGCCGGCCCAAGGGCGTCGTCGTCCCGCACGCCGGCATCGTCAACCGGTTGCTGTGGATGCAGGACCAGTACGGGCTGACCGCCGTCGACCGGGTCGCGCACAAGACGAGCCTCAGCTTCGACGTGTCCGTGTGGGAGATGTTCTGGCCGCTGTCGACCGGCGCGACGGTCGTCGTCGCCAGCGCGGAGGACCAGCGTGACCCGGTGCGGCTGGCCCGGCTGGTCGCCCGGCGCCGGGTGACCACCGCCCACTTCGTGCCGTCGGTGCTCGCCGCCTTCCTGGCCGAGCCGGTCGCCGCGCACTGCGCCGGCCTGCGCCGGGTGATCTGTAGTGGCGAGGCGCTGGACCCGGAACTGGTCAGCCGCTTCCACGCCACCTGCGGCGCGGAGCTGCACAACCTGTACGGGCCCACCGAGGCGTCCGTGGACGTCACCCACTGGCCGGTGCCGGCCGGTGACCGGCCGGCGTCCGTACCGATCGGCCGGCCCATCTGGAACACCCGGGTGCACGTCCTGGACGGTTGCCTGCGGCCGGTCCCGCAGGGCGTGGTGGGCGACCTCTACCTGTCCGGCGCCGGCCTGGCCCGGGGCTACCTGCGCCGGCCCGCCCTGACCGCCGAGCGGTTCCTGGCCGACCCGTTCGGCGCACCCGGCGACCGGATGTACCGCACCGGCGACCGGGCGGCCTGGGACCCCGCCGGCCAGGTGGTGTTCCACGGGCGCGACGACCAGCAGGTGAAGGTGCGGGGCTTCCGCGTCGAGCTGGGCGAGATCGACGCGGCGCTGGCCCGCTGCGCGGGCGTGGCCGCGGCGGCGACGGCGGTCCGGGAGGACGTGCCGGGCATCCGCCGGGTCGTCGGCTACGTGGTGCCGACGCCGGCGACACCGTTCGATCCGGCCCGACTGCGCGACGAGCTGGCCGCGACGCTGCCGGCGTACCTGGTGCCGGCGGCGTTCGTGGAACTCGCCGCGCTGCCGCTCGCGCCGAACGGCAAGCTCGACCGCGCGGCCCTGCCCGCACCGTTGCCGACGGCCGCCGCACCCCGCTCCGGGCACGGTTTTGGGGCGGTCAGCGCCTGGCAGAAGCGGCTGTGCGAGCTGTTCGGCGAGGTGCTCGGCGTGCCCGCCGGCGTTGACGACGACTTCTTCGACCTCGGCGGGGACTCGTTGACCGCGATGCGGCTGGTGCACGGCGTCGAGGCGCTCGGCGTCGAGCTGGAGGTCCTGGAGCTGATGCTGCACCCCACCCCCGCCCAACTGGCCGCGCACCTGCCCGAGCCGGCGCCGGCCACCGAGTGACCCCGGCCGTTCGTCGGCCGCCCACCGACCCGGCCGTTCCTCGGCCACCGAGTGACCATCGGCCGTTCGTCGGCCGCCCCACCCCTGCGAACGAAGGTTGATGACAATGCTGACGCTGGGATTCAGCGGCCTCGACCGCGGCACGGCGCTCAAGCGCGCGATACTCGGCGACGGGTGGCGGCGGGAACAGCGGATCGTCCAGGGCCTGGACTCCGCGGCGGCGCTGGTCGACGAGAGCGGGGTGCTCGCCGCCGCCGCGCAGGAACGTTACGACGGCGACAAGGGCACCGGCCGCTTCCCCCGGGACGCGATCGACGCCTGCCTGCGGGCGGCCGGGGCGACGATGCGCGACGTCGAGGTCGTCGCGCACGGCTTCCGGTACGAACCGTCCCCCGTCTGGCAGCTCGACCACCTCTCGATCCGGTGGTACCAGGAGGTGTACGCGCCACGCGTCCAGCGGGACGTCTTCCGCGCCCACTATCCGCCCGCCGTCGCCGAGCCCCGGTTCACCCACGTGCGGCACCACGTGGCCCACGCCGCCAGCAGCTACTACCTCAGCGGCTTCGACGAGGCGCTGGTGGTCGTGGCCGACGGCATGGGCGAGCAGGAGTCGCTGACGGTGTTCGAGGGGCGCGGGGCGGCGCTCGACCCGTGCGGCAGCTACCCGATCATGAGTTCGCTGGGGATCCTCTACAGCGTCTTCACGCACTACCTGGGCTTCCAGCCCGGCATGGACGAGTACAAGGTGATGGGCCTGGCCCCGTACGGCGACCGGCAGCGCTACCGGGCCCCGCTCGACGAGTTCGTGCGGCTGGACCCCGACGGCGGGTTCGCCGTACCGCTGCTGTCGGCCAACAAGTCCCCGATGGAACGCGAGACGCACCAGGGCGTGCTGCGCCGGCTGGAGGAGAAGCTCGGGCCGGCTCGCGAGCCGGACGCGGAGTTGGCGCAACACCACATGGACGTGGCCGCCGCCCTTCAGGACGCGCTGGAACGGACGCTGCTGCACGTCCTGCGCGAGTACCGCCGCCGCACCGGGCTGCGCCGGCTGTGCCTGGCCGGCGGCGTCGCGCTCAACTGCTCCGCGAACGGGGTGATCCTGCGCAGCGGCCTCTTCGACGAGGTGTTCGTGCAGCCCGCCGCCGGTGACGACGGCAGCGCGCTGGGCGCGGCCTTGTTCGCGCTGCGCGAGGCGCGGCCGGCACCACCGACCGGCATGCGGATGCCGTACTGGGGGGACGGCTTCGCCGCCGCCGATGTCTCGGCGGCGCTGCGCGACCTCGGCCCGGGGTTCGAGGCCCACCGGTACGCCGAGCAGGACCTGATCCGCGAAACCGTGGGGCTGATCGAGGGCGGCGCCACGGTGGCGCTGTGCCAGGGCCGGATGGAGTTCGGACCGCGCGCCCTGGGCAACCGCAGCATCCTCGCCGACCCGCGCTCGCCGACGATGCGCGCCCACCTCAACACCGTGGTCAAGCAGCGCGAGGAGTTCCGCCCGTTCGCCCCGGCGGTGCCGGTGGAGGACGCCGCCACGTTCTTCGACATCCCGCCGGGGGCCGAGCGGGCGTTCCGGCACATGCTGATGGTCACCGCAGTGCGCGAGCCCTACCGGGACCGGTTGCCCGCCGTCACCCACGTCGACGGGTCGGCCCGGGTGCAGGTGGTGCAGCGCGAGTCCGCGCCGCTGTTCTGGGGGCTGCTGCGCCAGATGGGCCGGCGGACCGGGCTGCCGGTGCTGGTCAACACGTCGTTCAACCTGCGGGGTCAGCCCATCGTCCGTACCCCGGCCGAGGCGGTCGCCACGTTCGCCCGGTCCACGCTGGACGCGCTCGTCCTCGACGACCACCTGGTCCGGCGTACCGACGCGGGGAGGACCGCGTGAGCGTCGACAACGAGCGGGCGACAGCCGACGCCCTGCCGTACGAGGACATCGTCCGCGCCACCTTCCGCGCGGTGCTGCGACGGGAGCACGTCGACCCGGACGCCGACTTCTTCGACCTCGGTGGACAGTCCCTACAGGCCGTGGAGGTGGCGCTCGAACTGCGCCGGCGTACCGGCATCGCCGTCGACCTGGACCTGCTGTTCACCTACCGGCGGCCCGTCGACGTCGGCGCGCACCTCGCCCGGCACGCGCCGTCGGTGCGCCAGACCCCGATGTCGCCGACCGAGGAGCGGCTGCTGTTCCTGGACCGGCTGCACCCGGCCTCGCCGCTGTACTGCGTGCCGGTGCGGTACCGGTTCGACGGCGAGGTCGACGCCGAGGCTCTGCGCGCCGCGTTGCAGGACCTGGTGGACCGGCATGAGGCGCTGCGGACCTGCTTCTCGGCCGACGGCCGGCGACTGGTCCGGTCGGCCGCCACGCTGCCGTGGTCGGTCGTGGACCTCTCCGGCGAGGAGCCCGCGCGGGCCGCCGCCGAGGCCCGCCGGTACGTCGAGGCGGAGGCCCGCCGCCCGGTGCCCACCGACGTGCCGCCGCTGGCCAGGGCGTGCCTGGTCACCGAACCCGGTGACCGCGCGGTCCTGCTGCTCACCCTGCACCACCTGATCTCCGACCAGCACTCGCTGGACCTGCTCGACCGCGAGTTCCAGCAGTCGTACGGCGAGCGCGTCGGCCTGGACCGGGGCCTGCCGCCGCTGCGCCGCCGGGGACTGGCCGGCCGCCCCGACGCGGCGGCGTCGTTGGCCCACTGGCGGCATCAGCTCGCCGGGCTGGGCGGTCGGATGGCGTTGCCGGCCGACCGGGACCGGCCCGACGTGGTGGGCCCCGACGGAGAATTGGTGACCGCGCCGCTCGACCCGGCGCTGGTGGCCCGCCTCACCGAGCTGGCGGCGGCCACCTCGGCCTCCGAGTTCATGGTGCTGCTCGCCGCGTACGCGGCCTTCCTCAGCCGGGTCGCCGCGCCCGAGGGCGCGGCCCACGCGCCGGACGTCGTGGTGGGCGCGCCGCTGGGCGGGCGGACGGCGGACGACGAGCACACCGTCGGCATGTTCGTCAACGTACTGCCGATCCGGGTCCGCATCGGGGCCGACACCACCTTCCGGCTGCTCGTCGCCGAGGTACGCGGGCAGGTCAGCGCGGCGCTGGCGTACCAGTGGACGCCGTTGCAGGAGCTGGTGGCGGAGGTCGCCGCCGCGACCGGGCCGGCCGGGCACCCATTGACCCAGGTGAGCATCTCGCACGTCGACAACCGCACCTGGCACTGGGCCCCGTCCGGGGCCCCGGCCGTCCGGGACGTCCTGCCGACCGGCACCGCCAAGTACGAGCTGCTGTGGACCGTCACCACCGACGCGACGTCCGCGACGTCCGCCCTGGAGGCCGCCGGTGACCTGTTCACCCGGGGCCGGGCCGAGGAGCTGCACGGCCGGCTGCTGGCCGACCTGGCCCGGCTCGGCGCGGCCCCGGACGTGCCGATCGCGGCGGCGTTGTCCGCCCCTGCCGCGCCGGTTCCGGCCGAGCCGTCCCCTTCGGCCGAGCCGTCCCTCTCCGCCGAGCCGTCCCCGGGCCGCCCCGGCGACCGGGTGCCCGGCGGGTACATCCGCCAGATCGCCGACCGGCCGGTGCACGAGCTGGTGACGCTGCGGGCGCGGGCCCACCCGGAGGCGATCGCCGTGCGGCACGGCGACCGGAGCCTCAGCTACGGCGCGCTGGACGCCGCCGCCGCCGGGCTCGCGCGGCGCCTCGTCGAGGCCGGCGTACGGGCGGGGGAGCGGGTCGCGGTCGCCGCCGAGCGGGGCGCGGACGCGGTGACCGCGTTCCTGGCCGTGCTGCGCGCCGGGGCGGCGTACGTGCCCGTCGACGTGGCCCAGCCGCCCGCCCGCAGCCGGACCATCGTGCGGGACAGCGGCGTGCGGCTCGCGCTGTGCGAGCGGGGCGCCGAGGAGCACGTGCCGGCCGGGGTGCCGACGATCGAGCTGGCCGCTGCGCTGGCCGGGGCCACCGACGCGCCCGCGCCGCCGCAGGTCGCCGTGACGGTACGGCATCCCGCGTACGTCATGTACACCTCCGGCTCCACGGGTACGCCGAAGGGGGTGGTGATCCCGCACGAGGCGATCCTGCGGCTGGTGCCGCGCTCCAACTTCCTGCGGTTGCACCCGCAGGACGTCGTCGCGCACCTGTCGAACGTCGCCTTCGACGCGGCCACCCTGGAGATCTGGGGCGCGTTGTGCGCGGGCGCGACGCTGGTGGTGGTGCCCCGCGAGGTCGCCCTGTCCCCGTACCGGATGGGGCGGTTCCTCGCCGAGACCGGCGTGAGCGTCATGTTCACCACGAACGCGCTGCTCAACGCGATCGTCGCGCACGTCGCCGACGCGTTCGCCGGCCTGCGGGTGCTGCTCATCGGCGGCGACCAGTACGCGCTGGAGCAGGTGCGGCGAATGCTGGCCGCCGGCGCGCCCCGGCACCTCGTCAACGCGTACGGGCCGACGGAGAACACCACCTTCTCCGCCGCGCACGAGGTCAGCCCCGCCGACCTGGACCGGGGCGTCATCCCGATCGGCGGGGCCATCGACGGCACGTGCCTGCGGGTGCTCGACGACCGGCTGGCCCCCGTCGCGGCGGGCGACACCGGTGAGCTGTACGTCGGCGGTCAGGGGCTCGCCGACGGCTACGTGGGCGACCCGCGCCGCACCTGCGCGGCGTTCGTCGCGGACCCGTTCGCCGCCGAGCCCGGCCAACGGCTCTACCGCACCGGTGATCTGGTACGGCTGCTACCCGACGGCGGTGTCGTGTTCCTGGGCCGCCGCGACGACCAGGTCAAGATCAGCGGGTTCCGGGTCGAGATCGGCGAGGTGGAACGGGTCCTCGGCGACTGCCCGGGGGTGGGCGACTGTGCGGTCCTGGCGGTCACCGACGCGGGCCCCGTGGAGCTGGTCGCCGTCCTGACGGGCCCGGCCGACCCGGGCGAGGTGCGGGAGTTCCTGCGGGCCAACCTGCCGGCGTACATGGTGCCGGCGCGGTGCCACCGGGTGCGGCGGCTGCCGACGACGAACAACGGCAAGGTGGACCGGCGGGCGCTGCTGGCCACGCTCGGCCGCGACGCGGACCCGGACGGGCCCGCCCCGTCGACCAATTCACCCGCGCCCGACGGCTCGCCCCTTTCCGGCGGGGCGCTGCCGGCCGACCCGGTCTCCGCCGGCCTCGCCGACATCTGGCGCGACCTGCTGGGGGTCGCCGACGTCGGCGCGGACAGCCACTTCTTCGCGCTGGGCGGCACCTCGATCAAGGCCCTGCACCTCGTCGGCGCCGTGCACCGCCGGTTCGGCGTCGACCTGCGGATCGTCACCGTGTTCCGGCGGCCGTCCTTCGCCGACCTGGCCGGGGAGATCACCGAGCTGGTCCGGACGGAGCGGAGGGGAAGCGGCGATGGACCTGGGCGACCCTGACCTGTACCTCGACCCGGGCCGGTTCACCCGCTGGCGCGGGTACGCCGCCGCGGACGCCGTGCTGTGGAGCGAGGCCGGCACGTCACCGAGCGGATTCTGGTCGGTGTTCTCGCTGGCCGGCTGCCGCGCGGTCCTGGCACCGAAGGCCCCGTTCACCTCCGAGTACGGGATGATGATCGGGTTCGACCGCGACCACCCCGACAAGGCCGGCGGCGGAATGCTGGTGGTCGCCGACGGCCCCCAGCACGGCCGGCTGCGCAGCGTGATCATGCCGTACCTGTCCAGGGCGATGGCCGAGTCCTTGGACGACATCGTCCGGCAGGAGGTGCGCCGGCTCGTCGCGGACGCCGTGTCGGCCGGCGGCATCGACGTCGCCGCCTCGCTCGGGCCGGTGATCCCGGCGAGCGTCGTCTGCCGGATCCTGGGCGTGCCGGCTGCCGACCGCGACATGCTCATCGAGCTGACCAGCCACGCCTTCGGCGGCGCGGACAGCGCCTTCGAAACGATGCCGCCGGAGGCGGCCCACTCGGAGATGATCCTCTACCTCGCCGACCTGGTGGCCGACCGGCGGCGCAGCCCGGGCGACGACCTGATCAGCGCGCTGGCCGGCGACAGCCGCTTCGACCTGCGCGAGGTGCTCCTCAACTGCGACAACGTTCTCGTCGGCGGCAACGAGACGACGCGGCACGCGATCGCCGGCTGCTTCCACGCGCTGGCCACGGCGTCGGGGACCCTCGACGGCCTGCGGGCCGATCCGAACCTCGTCGAACCGGTCGTCGAGGAGGTCATCCGGTGGACGTCACCCGCGATGCACGTGCTGCGGGTCGCCACCGAGGACGTCGACCTGCCCGGTCAGCGGGTGTCGACGGGCGAGGCGGTCGTGGCCTGGCTGCCGGCGGCCAACCGCGACCCGCGGCACTTCGAGGCCGCCGACGAGTTCCTCCCCGGCCGCCCGGTCAGACACCTGGGCTTCGGGTACGGCCCACACCACTGCCTCGGCGCGGCGCTGGCCCGGCTGGAACTGCGGGCGCTGCTCCTCGCGCTGGCCGAGTTCGCGGGGTCGGTGGCCGTACTCGGACAGCCGGTGCCACTGCGGTCCAACCTGGTCCACGGCTATCGCCACCTGCAGGTGCGGCTGGAGCCGGTCGGCCGCGCCACCAACCACCGAGAGGCGCTGAGTTGAGTGACCGCATTCAGGGACCGCCGGTTTCGGCGGCTGTACGTCGGCGACGCCCTGTCGGGCTTCGGGGACACCGCGCTGCTGCTGGCCCTCGGCATCTGGGTCAAGGATCTCACCGGCAGCAACTCGGCCGCCGGCGTGGTGTTCCTGGCCATGGGCCTGCCGGTGCTGTTCGCCCCGCTGGCCGGGCGGCAGATCGACCGGGTACGCCGCAAGACGCTGCTGATGGTCACGAACGGCATCGCCGGGCTGGTGGTGCTGGCGCTGCTCGGAGTGCGCAGCGCCGAGGACACCTGGATCATCTACGCCGTCGCCGTCGTGCACGGCTGCGTCGCCACGGTGCTCGCGGCGGGGCGCAACGCCCTGCTCAAGGACCTGCTGCCCGACCGTGACCTGCCGTCGGCCAACGCGGCGTTCGGCACGCTGTTCGGCTTCACCCGCATCCTCGCCCCGCTGGTCGGCTCCGGCATCTACGCCGCGTTCGGCGGCCACCTGCTGGCGTTGATCGACGCGCTGACCTTCCTCGCCGCCATCACCGCGCTCGCCTCCGTACGCGTCGCCGAGTCGCCGCCGGAACCCACCGGCGAACGGTTCGGCACGGAGCTGCTCGCCGGCCTGCGCCACATCCGGTCGGTCCCGCTGCTGTCCCAGGTCACCCTGGTCAGCGCCGTCGCGTTCGGGGCGGTGGGCTTCCTGGAGCCGATCATCTTCGTGGTGGTCGAGGACGGGCTGCACCGGCCGGCGGCGTTCTTCGGGGTGATCGTCAGCGTCCAGGGCATCGGCTCCATCGCCGCCGGGTTCACCGGCGCGTGGCTGCTGCGTCGCGTCGGCGAGGCCCGGGCCATCGGCGGCGCGCTGATCGGCCTCGGGATCGGCTGCGCCGCCCTGGCCGTCGGCGCGACCCCGGTCGTGCTGGGCGGGGCGATCGGGATCGGGCTCGCGGTCACCTGGTTCTCGATCGGCTGGAACACCCTGTTGCAGCGGCACACGCCCTCGCGGCTGCTGGGTCGGGTCTTCACCACGGCGGGGATGCTGGTGACTGTCCCGCAGACGGCGTGCATCGGGATGGCCGCGGTCCTCATCGGCGTCGTGGACTACCGCGTCCTGCTGGCCGTCCTGTCGCTGGTGATCCTGCTGTCCGGGCTGCGGTTGCTGACCCGCCCGAAGCCGACGCCCGGGCCCGCCGAGGCGAAGCCCGACCAGACCGAGCTGGGGGTGGCCCCGTGACCATGGCAGAGACCTCGACCGCCCGCCGGACGGTGCGGGTGCCCTTCGCGGGGGAGCGCGCGGGCCGCTGGCCGATGCCCCACGGGCAGAGCAACGTCTTCGACTGGATGCCGCACGAGGGCACCGGCGCGGTGTTCGCCGTCCACGCCGACCTCCCCGCCGGCCGCACCGTCGACGACGTGCTCGAAGCCGTCGGCGCGCTGGTGTCCCGCCACGAGGGGCTGCGGACGGTCTACGAGGTGGGCCCCGGCGTCGAGCGGGCCCAGGTGGTGTCCCGGTCCGGTGTGGTCGACGTGACGCTGCTCGAACTCGGGCCGCAGGCGCGCGACCGCACCTGGATCACCGATCCGCCCCGCCCGTTCGACCACGGCGTCGACTTTCCCGTCCGGGTGGCGGTGGCGACCGACGCCGGGGTGCCCGTGCGTGCCGTCTTCGAGTTCTCCCACGCCGTCGCCGACCTGGTGGCGGCGAACGTCGTGCTGGACGAGTTCGTCGGGCTCGTCGCGTCGCCCGCCGGCCGCGCGGCGGCCCCGCCGGCCTGGCAGCCCGCCGACCAGGCCGAGTACGAGCGGACCCCCGAGGCCCGCCGGCGGATGACGAGGACGCTCGACTACTGGCGCAGGCAGCTGCACACCCTCCCGCCCTGCCTCGTCTCCACCCCGGCCCGCCGGCAGGGGCCGCCGGAGCACCGGCTCGCGACGCTGCGCTCCACCCCCGTCGCCGAGGCCCTCGCCGAGATCGCCAAGCGGGCCAGGGTCACCCCGGCCAGCGTCCTCGTCGCCACCACGGCGACGCTGCTGTGCTGGTGGACCGACACCGAGCGGGCGGTGCTGGAGGCCCTCTACAGCAACCGCGCGCTGCCCCGCATGCAGCATTTCGTCGGCAGCATCGCGCAGAGCGCGCTGGTCCCGTTCGCGCCGGCCCCCTCGTTCCACGAGACCCTGCGGCAGACGCACCTCAACATCTTCAACGCCTACCAGTACGCCTACTTCGACGCGACCGCCGTGGAGGAGCTGGTCCAGTCGATCGGCGCCCAGCGGGGCTGCCAGCGGCACCGGGACCTGGTGATCAACGACATGAGCACCAGCCGGGGCGGCGTCTTCGACGGGCGGGCGGGGGTGCCGGTGCCCGGCACCGAGGTGGAGAGCGGCCTGGAGACGAAGAGCACCGGCCCGGTGCAGCTCGTCATCCTGGCAACCCGGCCCACCGTCGTGGTCGGCCTCACCCACGACGTACGGCACGTCACCACCGACGAGGCGGCGGAGCTGCTGTGGTCGATGGAGCGGATCCTGCTGACGGCGGCGGAGCGGGACATCGACTACGACCGGCTCGGTGACCTCGTCGGACTCGACCGGGTCGAGCGCGGCGACAACTGGGTGGAGATCGACTCAGCCTGGATCGACCTCACCCTCAGCGAGCGGGTGCTCCGGGAGGCGACCGGCGACCCGTACGCCAAGGTCGTCCTGCGGGACGGGCCGGTCGGCACCCGGTCGCTCGTCGGGTACGCCGCCCCGGCCGACCCGCGCATGGGCCCGCGCGACGCGCACAAGGCGATCATGGCGACGCTCGGCGGCCGGCACGGCGCGACCGCCCCCGACTCGTACGTCCTCTGCGCGTACCCGCCCCGTCGACCCGAGGACCCGGCCGCCTGGCAGGCGCACCCGTTCCGCGCGGCGGGCACGGGCAGGTAACGCCGGGCCGCCCGTCGAACCTTTGCCGCCCCGCGTCCGTACCAGTGCGCGGGAGGTCGACACCATGGCCGTACGCCGCATGTTCGCCGCCGTCGCGGTCGTCGCCGCGACCGTGGCGCTCGCCGCGCCGCCGGCGTACGCCCACGGGGCCCCCACTGACCCGCTGAGCCGCGCCGCCGCGTGCCGGCCCGGCGGCCCCCACGCCGCGACCCCCGCCTGTCGGGCTGCCGTGTCGGCCGGTGCGGCGGTCCGCGAGTGGGACAACATCCGGGTGGCCCGCATCGACGGGCGGGACCGGGAACGTATCCCCGACGGGGAGCTGTGCAGCGGCGGGCTGTCGGCGTACCGGGGGCTGGACCTGGCGCGGTTTGACTGGCCGGCGACCGAGCTGACGGCGGGCGCGCGGTTCACCTTCCGGTACCGCACGACGATTCCGCACCGGGGCACGTTCCGGCTCTACTCGACCGTCGACGGCTACGACCCACGGCAGCGACTGACCTGGGTGGACCTGGAGGCCGAGCCGTTCCTGGCGGCCACCGACCCGCCGTTGCGGGACGGGGCGTACCAGATGGCGGGGCGGTTGCCGGCCGGCAAGACCGGGCGGCACCTCATCTACACGATCTGGCAGAACTCCGACACCCAGGACACGTACTACTCCTGCTCCGACGTGGTCTACCGCGCCCCGGCGACGACCATCGCCGCGCTGCCCGGGCAGACGGAGCCGGCCGACACCCCCCGGGTGCTGGGTGCCGACGCGGAAACGCTGGGCGCGGCCGCCTCCTCGGAGGCGACCGTCGAGGGCGCGGCCGGGGTGCCGGTGGCCTCGGTGAGCCGGCTCGGCCCTGGCGGGTGGCCGGTGGCGGCCGGCGCCGCCGCAGTGCTCGTCGTGCTGCTGACCGCCCTGGTCGTACGGCTGCGCCGGCCCGCCACCCCGCCACCCGGCCGGCCGTGCGGAGTGCGCAACCACCGCGCCGGCCGTCGCCGGGTCTGGTGACGCCGCCGGGCCGGTCGCGCCGCCGGCCGGGCCGGTCGTCACGCCCCGACCCTATCTCCGGGCCGGTGGCCGGGGCCGCACCCACTGCTCGACGCGTTAGGAGGGGGCCCTTCCTCTACCGAAAGAGTCAACAAGGTGCCCTTCCTTGTCATGGGGTGAAGCGCGCTAGCGTTGGTCGGGTGACTGAGCCCAACCAGGTTCTCCCGGTCCCGCCCGCCGACCTGCCCGCCACCCTCGGCGCGCTGCGGGCCACCGGGCACCACTACCGCACGGTCAAGCAGGAACTCCGCGACAACCTCCTCACCCGGCTGCGCGCGGGCGGGGACCGTTTCCCCGGCATCGTCGGGTACGACGACACGGTGCTGCCCGAGGTCGAGCGGGCGCTGCTCGCCGGCCACGACATGGTGCTGCTCGGCGAGCGCGGACAGGGCAAGACCCGGCTGATCCGCTCCCTGGTGGCGCTGCTCGACGAGTGGACCCCGGTCATCGCCGGGTCGGTGCTCAACGAACACCCGATGCACCCGCTCACCCCCGCGTCCCGCGCCCTGGTCGCCGAGGCCGGGGACGACCTCCCGGTCGCCTGGCTGCACCGCAGCATGCGGTACGGCGAGAAGCTGGCCACCCCCGACACCAGCGTCGGCGACCTGATCGGCGACGTCGACCCGATCCGGATCGCCCAGGGGCGCACCCTCGGCGACCCGGAGACGATCCACTTCGGGCTGGTGCCGCGCACCAACCGGGGCATCTTTGCCGTCAACGAGCTGCCCGACCTGGCCGAACGCATTCAGGTGGCGCTGCTCAACGTGCTGGAGGAGCGCGACATCCAGGTCCGCGGCTACCAGCTTCGGCTGCCGCTGGACCTGCTCCTGGTGGCCAGCGCCAACCCGGAGGACTACACCAACCGGGGCCGGATCATCACCCCGCTCAAGGACCGGTTCGGCGCGGAGATCCACACCCACTACCCGCTCGGCCTGGAGCTGGAGCTGGCCCTCATCCGGCAGGAGGCCGACCTGGTCGCCGAGGTGCCGGAGCACGTGCTGGAGGTGCTGGCCCGGTTCGCCCGCGTGGTGCGCGACTCCCCGTCGGTCGACCAGCGCTCCGGCGTCTCGGCCCGCTTCGCGATCGCCGCCGCCGAAACCGTCGCCGCCGCCGCGCTGCGCCGTTCCGGCCTGCTCGCGGCCGGCTCCGCCGACGGGGTACGCCCCGAGGCGCCCGTCGCCCGGGTCGGCGACGCGGTGTCGGTGACCTCCACCCTGCGCGGCAAGGTCGAGTTCGAGAGCGGCGAGGACGGGCGGGAGGTCGAGATCCTCGCCCACCTGCTGCGTACCGCGACCGCCGACGCGTTCCGGGCCCGGCTCGCCGGGCTGGACCTGTCCGGCTTCACCGCGCTGGTGGACGACGGCCGGGTCGTCGAGACCGGCGAGTTGGTCTCCTCGGCCGAGCTGCTGCGCCAGGTCGGCACCGTTCCCGGGCTGGCCAAGGCGCTCGACCGGATCGGGCTGGGCGGCGCGCCGACGCCGGAGCAGGCGGCGGCCGGTGTCGAGTTCGTGCTGGAGGGGCTGCACCTGACCCGCCGGCTGGGCAAGGACGTCACCGACGCCGGGCGAACCGTCTACGGCGGCCGGGGCTGAGGTGACCGGCAACCGGTTCCGGTACGGCCAGTGGCGCGGCGGCCCCGACCCGCTCGCTCCGCCGTACGACGTGCGGGCGGCCGTCGACTCCGTCGGCGCCGAGGTGCTGGCCGGCGGCAACCTCCGTGAGGCGCTGCGCAATCTGCTGCGACGCGGCCCGCAGGGGCGAAACGGCCTGGACGACCTCGCCGCCCGGGCCCGCCGGCTGCGCCGCGACGCGCTGCGCCGGGGCGACCTGGACGGCGCGGTGACCCGGGCCCGGGCGCTGCTCGACCAGGCCCTCGCGGCCGAACGGGACGCGCTGCGCGGGCGCGACGACGAGGCGGCCCGCTTCGCCGAGGCGGTGCTGGACGACCTGCCCCGCTCCACCGCCCGCGCGGTGCGGGAGTTGGAGGGCTACGAGTGGGCCAGCGACGAGGCCCGGCAGGCGTACCGGCGGATCCTCGACGGGCTACGCGGCGACGTGCTGGAGCAGCGCTTCGCCGGGCTGCGCGACGCGGCGCGGGCCGCCGCCGACCCGGAAGTCCAGCGGCAGCTCGCGAAGATGATGCGCGACCTCAACGACCTGCTGGACCGGCACGCCCGCTCGGAGGACACCACCGACGCGTTCGCCGAGTTCATGCGCCGCCACGGCGAGTTCTTCCCGGAGCGGCCGAGGAACGTCGACGAGCTGGTCGACGTGTTGGCCCGGCGGGCGGCGGCCGGGGAGCGGCTGATGCGGTCGCTGTCGGAGCGGCAGCGCGAGGAACTGGCGGGGCTGATGCGCCAGTCCCTCGGCGACCGGCTGGCCGGTGAGCTGTCGGCGCTGGACGCGAACCTGCGGGCGCTGCGTCCCGACCTGCACCGGGGCGGGGGCGAGCGGGTCCGTGGCGAGCAGCCGCTGGGCTACGGCGAGGCGGCCCGCGCGCTCGGCGAGATCGCCGAGCTGGACGAGCTGCTCGACGCCCTGGACCAGGACCACCCCGGCGCCACCATGGACGACGTGGACGTCGACGCGGTGGCCCGGACGCTGGGCCGCGACGCCGCCGACGACGTGCGCCGGCTGCGGGAGCTGGAGCGGGAGCTGCGCCGGCAGGGCTGGGTGACCCGGGACGCCGACGGGCTGACGTTGAGTCCCAAGGCGCTGCGCCGGCTCGCCGGCACCGCGCTGCGCCAGGTCTTCGCCGACCTGACCGCCGGGCCGCGCGGCCAGCACGACCTGCGTTCCGCGGGCGCGGCCGGCGAGGTCAGCGGGGCGTCGCGGCAGTGGCAGTACGGCGACGAGCAGCCGATCGACGTGGTGCGCACCCTCCACCGGGCGGTCCGCCGGGCCGGGCCCTCGGTGCCGGTCCAGCTCGCCGTCGAGGACTTCGAGGTGGCGGAGACCGAGCGCCGGGCGTCGGCGGCGGTGGCGTTGTGCGTGGACCTGTCGTACTCGATGATCTCGCAGGGGCGGTGGGGGCCGATGAAGCAGACCGCGCTGGCCCTGTCCCACCTGATGGCGACCCGGTTCCCGCAGGACGCGCTCCAGATCATCGGGTTCGGCCGGCAGGCCGCGCCGCTGACGCAGGCGGAGCTGGCGGCCGTGGAGCCGGACCTGGAACAGGGCACCAACCTTCAGCACGCGTTGCGGCTGGCGGGGCGGCACCTGCGCCGGCACCCGGGCGCGGAGCCGGTGGTCCTCGTGGTCACCGACGGCGAACCCACCGCCCACCTCGACCCGGACGACGGCGAGGCGTACTTCCACTGGCCGCCGCTGCCGGAGACGATCGAGGCGACGATCCGGGAGGTGGACCGGCTGACCCGGGCCGGCGCCATGCTCAACCTGTTCATGCTGGGCGACGATCCCGGCCTGCGCCGCTTCGTCGACGCGGTGGCCCGGCGCTGCCGGGGCCGGATGTTCACCCCCGACCTCGACGACCTCGGCGAGTACGTGGTCAGCGACTACCTGCGCGCCCGCCGGGGCCGCCGCTGACGTCAGGCCACGGGCCGGGCCGGCTCCAGGGCGGTCCGGCCCCGTCCGGGTGAACCGGTCGTGGTCGTGCTGCCCGGCCGGCCCGGCGCCGGGGTTGACTGGAGGCCATGGACAGCGCGGGTTTGCGGCGGGCGTACGAGGAGGTGCTCGCCGAGGTGACCGCCGGCGGGTTCGAGCCGCCCGGCGACGGTGAGCTGAGCGCCGAGCAGATCGTGGCGCACCTGGTAGCCAACGATGAGCTGATGAGCGAGGCCACCGAGGCGGTGCTCGCCGGTTCGCCGTTCGCGTACTACGACCTGGACGCCGTCCACCGGCCGCAGCTCGATGCCCTGATCGCCGAGTGCGCCGGTTCGGCCGGGGGCACCGGGGCGGTCGCGGGCCG